>JAQBTG010000033.1 GCA_027624955.1 Pseudomonadota bacterium | reverse complement strand
CCGGTGGTTCGGGCGGCTCCGGTGGCTCGGGCGGCTCCGGTGGTTCGGGTGGCGCTGGTGGCGGCGGCGGTGGCAACGGCGGTGGCAATGGCGGCGGCAATGGTGGCGGCAATGGTGGCGGCAATGGCGGTGGTTAACCCATGCCAATCACATTCGGCTGCTGATTTCTTGTCGCCAACATCGACAAGGTCGTAGGGGCCGAGCAGTGGCTTTGTCCGCCGCGCTCATGAAATTGCTACGTCAGAAGGCTCTCTTTTTTGGGTTATTCTGCGTTTTGGCCGTCGCCTATGGTTTGGGCGGGCTAACTGGCCTCGACAATCTTCTGACATCATCGCAGTTTAGGCTGGCTAGATCGGATGCCAGCCAGAAACTAGTTTTAATCGAAATCGATGCGCACAGCTTGGCGGCGTTGAACTCATGGCCGTGGCCACGGTCGATTCACGCTGAATTGATAGAACGGCTGAAGGAAGCCGGGGTCCGAGACATCGCATTGAATGTCGATTTTAGCGCCCGCTCCTCATCGCAAGAGGATGGCCAATTGGCGCGAGCGCTGGCGAATTCGCCGGGACAAGTCATCCTTCCGGTGTTTCGGCAAAATTCATCACGTGTCGGCCTGGAGGAGCGGATTATCTTGGTGGGGCCGATCGCACGATTGCGCGATAACGCAGTCCCCGGTTCGGTTAACGTATCTGCGGATTCCGACGGCGTGATCCGCCGCCACGCGACGGTGGAAAACTGGAATGGCATTACCATTGCCAGTATGGCGGCGCTTCTCGCGGGCAGTTCCGATGGCATCGAGAAAATATTTCATGTCGATTACGGAATTCGCGCCGAAACGATCCCGGTGTATTCCTATGCGGATATTTATCTTGGCCGGACGGACCTCACCCCCTTGGACGGAAAGTCGGTTCTCATCGGCGCGAGCGCCGCTGAACTCGGCGCCCGGTTCACTATCCCAGCCTATGGAACGGTGCCGGGTACGCTGGTTCATGCATTGGCTTATGAGTCCATGGTGCAAAACCGCATGTTGCAGCGCTTTCCTATGGTTGCCGTGGCGGCAATCGGTTTCGCTCTCGGGCTAGTTTTTTTGACGATCTTTGGCATCGGCAAGTGGCGCCGGGGAGCCCTCACCCTGGTGGCCGGGATCGCACTCCTATTTTTTTCCGCACTTGCCGTGCAGGCGTGGTCAACGACTCTTGTCGATTCCGGGTTCTGGATGCTGTGTCTGTTGGCTGCATTTCTTGCGGCAATGGCGCGCGGTATAGATCAGCAAGCCTATCGGCTGTTCGTACAAGGAATGGCCGTTCAGCATCGGCGGAACATGATGGATGCCGTTCTCGACAATAACTTCCATGGCATCGTGATCACCGACAGCAAGGGGCGTATTCAATTTTTCAATGATGCTGCGGAGAATCTTCTTACCCTCCGGCGCCAGGAGGTGCTGCTCAAATCCATCGAATCAATCTTACCGGGCGCAGATATTCTTGAACTTTCAAATAATTTGTCGCGTGGCTCGGAACACGGTACTGCCGCGGCGCCGCCCGCCCCCGAATTGGAATTTGTCCGCAGCGATGGCGAGAGAATACCCTTGGAAGTGGTCACCAGCGAATCAGCCGTCGAAATCGGCAAATCTCCCTTCGAGCGCCGCGTAGAGGCTCGCGTAATTCGCGTCTATACTTTTCGCGATATAAGGCACCGAAAATTTCTTGAACAGGCGCAAGAGAAAGCCCTGGAAGAAGCCCTATCGGCCGGACGGTCGAAGGCTGAGTTTCTTGCAGTCATGAGCCACGAGCTGCGCACGCCGCTCAACGCAATTATTGGCTTCTCCGATATCTTGAGAAACCAGTTATTCGGACCAATCAGCAATCCGCAATACCTCGAATACGCGAATGACATCTACAGAAGTGGTGCAGGTCTTTTGACACTTGTTACGGACATTCTCAGTGTCTCCCGCGTCGAGGCAGGAAAGTTTGATGTCGAAAACAGCATCATCGACGTTTCCGACGTGATCTCGGCCAGTTTGAGATTAATTCGCGGTTCAAAAGACCATCTAACCGCAAACTTGGTATCCGATTTTGCGGAGGATTTGCCGCGCCTACAGGCTGACGAGCGCCTCCTTATGCAGATGATGATCAATATCGTTTCGAATGCAGTGAAATTTACGGAGGATCGCGGCGAAATTCGTATCCGTGCCTATGTCGACGAGTATGGCAGAATGGTGATTGAAACATCAGATGAAGGCATTGGTATGTCTAAGGAAGATATTCCCAGGGTATTGCTGCCTTTTCAGCAGGCGGATGGCTCACTTGAGCGAAAATTTGAAGGCAGTGGCCTTGGTCTCTATCTCGTCTCGAAATTTATCGACTTGCATGACGGTGAGTTGGAAATTGATAGCGCGCCCGGGGTCGGCACGACGGTCAAACTTTTGTTTCCGAGTTCACGCGTGCTGAGTGAAGACTGGGGCGGATGCTAATTTGAAGAGTAGATTGCGAAATTGTATAGCCATGGTCCAACAGGTAGACCATGGCTATACTCGCTCGATCGACGGAATATAAAGAACAAATACCGCCGATTGGGAGAGTGACATGGCCCTTACGCCTCCGACTAGAGCGATCAGGCTGTTCGGAACAGAAGAACCGCGGGCGGAAATACGCACCCTCAGCGCCGGTCCGCTATCCGTCGAACTCGAAGCGGGAAAATTGCGGTATGTGCGGATGGCCGGATATGAAGCCATACGCGGTATCGCCTTTGTCGTGCGCGGTCCAGGCTGGCAGACCTTTCACCCGGCAATTTCCAATCTCTCTGTAGAAGAGGGAGTGATTGATTTCCGAATTTCCTACGACGCCGCGGTCGACGAAGCCAATGGTGCGATAAATTTTCATGCCGAGATCACCGGTTCGGCGTCGGGCGGCCTAGAATTCAACGTCGCGGCCCGCACCGGGAGCGATTTTGAAACCAACAGGACTGGTTTTGTCATTCTGCATGCGGTCGAAGGCGTCGCCGGGCAACCCTGCACCATCCTGCATGTCGATGGCAGCGCCGAAGAGACGATTTTCCCTGATCATGTTATGCCGTTGCAGCCGTTTTTCGACATGCGCGCGATCAGCCATGAAGTGGCGCCGGGCCTCCGCGTGACATGCCGGATGGAGGGCGAACATGCGTGGGAGTGTGAGGACCAGCGCAATTGGACAGATGCGTCCTACAAGACCTATTACCGCCCGCTGTCGCTGCCTTTCCCCTATGTCATTCCCGGCGGCAGTGAATTTGACCAGACGGTCGCGCTGACGTTTGACGGCACCGCGAAGGGCTCAGCCACAAGCAGTGATGCAGCGGTAAAGGTCACGCTCGGCGCCGGCAGCGGCAAGAAAATGCCGCGCATCGGCATCGGCGTGCCGGCCGATCTTGGCCGCAAGAGTTTGGACGCGCTCGATCTGTTGCGCGATATCGGCCCGCAATTGCTTATCGCCGAATACCGCGCCGATCAAGCACGCGCCGATTTATCCGCCTGCCAACAGCTGGCCGATGCCCTGCAGGCAGAATTGGTGGTCGAGATTGTGGCACCCTGCGCGCGCCCGCTGGATGCGGAGATGGGCGATGCCGCCAGCGCCATTGCGGCGGCGGGGGTCAAGCCGGACGCGGTGATCGTGGCGCAGGCCCGGCTCATGGATTTCACCCTGGAAACTCTCGCGGCGCTTGGCGTGCCGAGCTTCGAGGAAACCTACGGCGCGGCGCGCAAGGCCTTTCCCGGCGTTGCACTCGGCGGCGGTGTGCTGACTAATTTTACCGAAATGAACCGCAACCACCCAAGCGCCGATCTCTACGATTTTATCTCGCACACGACCTCGGCCGTGGTGCATGAAGTAGACGACCGCTCGGTGATGGAAACCCTGCAATCCTTGCCGTCAATCATCGGCTCGGTGCGCGCCATGTCAGACGGCAAGCCTTATCGCGTCGGCCCGAGCGCCATCGGCATGCGCTACAATCCCTATGGCCCCAGCACCTTCGACAATCAGGCCAATATCCGCATGGCGTTCAACCAGCAGGAGCCTCGCCACCGCGCCTTGGCCGGCTCCGCCTTTACGCTTGGCTATGTCGCGCGTATGGCGGCGGGCGAAGTGGAAGCCGTGAGCCTCGGCGCGGCGGTCGGTGAATTTGGCCTCGCCTATCGCAAAATGGCGCATCCGCAACCTTGGTATGATGATTTGGCCGCTGCGCGCGGAGATGACACTGTGAGTGGTGATGGTGGCTGGGTGTTTCCGCTGCGCCATATCGTCGCTGCCATGGCTGGCGCAAGCACCTCTGAAATGCTCGACCTGGAGACGTCTGCGCCGGATAAGATTTTGGGCGTGGCCTACCGCACCGCTAACGGCGCGCTGATGTGGCTCGCCAATCTGACACCGGAGCCGCAACAGGTGACGATCGCCGGCCTGCCCGCCGGTGCTGCGCGCATCGGACGGTTGGATGAGAGTAATTTTGTAACTGCCGTGTGCGAGCCGGCCGCCTTTGCCGCTGATCGCGGCTCGCTTGGCGACGCCTCTGCCCTCGACCTCGGCGCATACGCAGTTTTACGCATTGAGTTGGAGGGGGCATGAGTCGTTTTGCCATTATTGTCGAATTCGAACTGCTCGAAGGCAGCTTCGACATTTTTCACCAGGAAGTCCTAAAAAACGGTGAGGCCTCGAAACGCGAGGAGCCGGGCTGCCAATGCTTCGATGTTCTGATACCCAACAAGGAAGAAAACCGCATCACGCTCTACGAGACCTATGACGACGAAGCGGCGTTCCAGGAACATCTGCAATCCACACATTTCAAGGATTTCAGCGACCGCGTAAGCGGCCTGGTGACGGACCGCAAACTCACGAAATTTCGCGTCAGCAACGACGCCTGAAAACTCGACACAACAACATAAAGGGAAAAAGCAAATGGCTGATTCAGCGTTCAAAAATTTGACAAAGCATAGCCGCCTCAAGGTTGGAACATTTTTGGTCGAATTCAATACACCTGGAATCGGGCAAATCCTCAAGGCATCGGGATGCGATTTCGCTTTCGTTGATATGGAGCATAGCGGCTTCAGCATCGGCGATATCAAGCAAGTTTTGCGCTACATGCAGGCGGCGGATTTGCCGGTCATCGTCCGCCCGCCGTCCAAGGAATATCACCATGCCGCGCGCGTGCTTGATATTGGCGCCAGCGCCGTCATCTTCCCGATGGTTGGCTCGCCGGAAGAAGTGAAACGTTTGCTCAGCTTTATCAAATATCCGCCCGAGGGCGGGCGCGGCGTGGCGCTACAAATCGCTCATGACCGCTATGCGCCCGGCCCAGTGATGAAGAAACTGAGGGACGCCAATCGCGATACGGCTTTTTGCGCCCTTATTGAAACAGAGGAAGGCGTGGAAAACGCCGAAGCCATCGCCGCGATGAAGGGTGTCGACCTCATGTGGATCGGCCATTTTGATCTCAGCGCCGATATGGGCATCGCCGGGCAATTCGACCACCCAAAGTTCAAGGCGGCGATCCGCAAGATCGTGGCGGCATGCAAGAAGTATGACAAATCCCTCGGTCGTTTGGTACCCGATGCCAAAGTAGGGGGCGCCCTGTTCAAGCAGGGGTTCGATTTTATCTGCCATTCTGGCGATGTGTGGATGTTGCAAGCCACCATGCAAGCGGGTGCCGACAAACTACGCGCCACCTGCAAAGGCGGCCGCAAGCGGAAAGGGCGTTAGTCATGGCGGATAATTTCCGTATCGCCGTCAGCAGTGATTTCATTAAGCCTGATGGTTCGCCGGCCTTTCCGATGTTCGATATGACCCCGCTCGACGATATGGCGAATGTCGAGTGGCAATATTTGCAAAGCCGAGACGGGCCTGTCTCGGCCGCCGAATTGGCCGGCCATGACGCGCTCATTCTGTTGGGCCAGCGCTTTGACCGTGCGAGCGTCCCGGCGGACGGCCGCTTGGCCCATGTCGCCCGTTTCGGCGTCGGCTATGACACCGTCGATGTAGCGGCTTGTTCCGATAACGGCATCGCGCTCACCATCACCCCGGACGGCGTGCGCCGGCCGGTAGCGGTGTCGATTATCGCGCTGATGCTGGCCTGCACCGGCAAGCTCCTGATCAAGGACAAACTGACCCGCCAGGGGCCGGCAGGCTTTGCTAAGAAGATCGACCATATGGGTGTCGGTCTGGTCGGCAAAACCCTTGGCACCATGGGGATCGGCAATATCGGCGCCGAGATGTTCCGCATGGCGATGCCGTTCGATATGAAGTTCATCGCCCATGATCCCTATGCCGACGCCGCCGTGGCGAAAGAGTTGGGTGTGCACATGGTCGACAAAGAGACGCTGGCAAGAGAGTCGGACGTTCTCGCGGTCAACTGCCCGTACAACGACGAAACCTATCAAATCGTAAGCGCTGAGTTAATCGCCCTGATGAAGCCGACGGCCTTTCTAATCAATACATCGCGCGGGCCGACGGTAGATCAAAAGGCGTTGACCAAGGCGTTGCAGATTGGTGCCATCGCTGGCGCCGGCCTCGATGTTTTTGATCCGGAGCCACCTGAAGCTGACGATCCACTGCTTCAGCTTGAGAACGTCATTCTCACGCCGCATGGCCTGTGCTGGACGGATGAATGTTTCGCCGGAATCGGCGCCGCTGATGTTGCCGCAGTATTCGCGACCATGAAGGGCGCAGAGCCGCGCGGATTGGTCAACCGCAGCATCACCAACAACGCCGATTGGCAAGGCAAAATGGCGGCGCTTAAGGCGCGATTCGGCGCTTAATCATAGTTGCGGCGAGGCGGCTTCCCGCGCATTCTGACGCGATAGAAGGAGTATTCCGTGCCGCACTTGAGCGCCAATAATCTGCGCTTTCCGCCGCCCCGCCTGCCCGACGAGGTAGCCGAACTGCGCGCCGAATTGCGCGCCTTTCTCGCCGAATCATCGGCGGCGGAACCTTGGCTTCCGAACAGCGATTTCGGCGCCGGTTTTTCGCCCGAATTCAGCCGCAAGATCGCCGACAAAGGCTGGATCGGCATGACCTGGCCGAAGCATTATGGCGGCGGCGAGCGTTCTCATCTCGAGCGCTATGTCGTCACCGAGGAATTGTTGGCGGCTGGTGCCCCGGTCTTCGCCCATTGGATCGCCGACCGGCAAAGCGGCCCGCTCCTATTGCGCTTCGGCTCACAATCCCAGCGCGCGGAGCTGCTTCCCCGCATCGCCGCTGGTGAATGCTTTTTTTCGATTGGCATGAGTGAGCCGGATTCAGGCTCCGACCTCGCATCCGTCCGCACCCGCGCCGAGCGCACCGCCCATGGCTGGCGCTTGAACGGCGCCAAGGTGTGGACCAGCAATGCCCATCTCAATCATTACATGATCACATTGTGCCGTACCGGAGATGCCGGCGAGGACCGTCACGGCGGCCTCAGCCAGTTTCTCATCGATCTCCGTCAGGACGGCGTGACGATCAATCCGATCGTCAACATGCTGGGCGCGCATGAGTTCAACGAAGTCGTCTTCGACAATGTTGAGATTCCTTTAGACAGATTGATCGGCCAGGAAGGCGAGGGTTGGCGGCAGGTGACCAGCGAACTGGCCTATGAGCGCAGTGGCCCGGAGCGCTTTCTCAGTAATTTTCATATTTTCCAGGCACTCGTCGATGAAATCGGCCCCGCGCCTGACGCCCGCCAGGCGGAGGCGCTCGGGCGCTTGACCGCTAGGCTGTGGACGCTTCGGCGCATGTCCCTTTCTGTTGCAGCGATGCTGCAGGCGGGCGAGTCGCCTGACGTCGAAGCCGCCATCGTCAAGGAACTCGGCAACAAGTTCGAGCGCGAAGTGGTGGAAACCGCGCGCGCCGTGCTGCCCGTTCAACCTACAATCACCGCAGGCGGAAATTCGGCGGATTTCCCCGCCATGCTGGCGGAAGCGCTCCTCCGGCTGCCGTCCTTCACCTTGCGCGGCGGCACCACGGAGATCATGCGTTCGATCATCGCGCGCGGGCTCGGCCTCCGATGAACGCAGAGTTAGAACTTCTCACTGAATCGGCGGAGCGGCTGTTCACCGATCATGTAACGCCGGCGCTGTTTCGCCGCGTTGAAGCTGGCGAATGGCCTGACGCATTATGGCGCGCTGTCACCGCGGCAGGCTTCGAGCGCGCCGACATGCCGGAATTCGCGGTGGCCATCTGCCAGGTCGCCGGTCGCTTTGCCGCGCTGATTCCCCTGCCGGAAACAATTCTTGCGGTCTCTCTGTTGGAGGGCGCCGGCCTTGCTGTGCCGGATGGCGCGCTGACGATTGCCGTGGCGGATGCCGCCGAACCTATCGCAATCTCTGCCAACGGCTCTCTATCCGGCACCGCACGCCGCGTTCCCTGGGCCCGCCATGCGGCGCATATCGCGGTAATTTCGGATAGTCCGGAGGGCGGCACTTTGGCCCTTGTCAAGTTGGCGGGCGCACATATCGCGCCAGGGCAGAACATCGCCTGCGAGCCGCGCGACGATGTGCGTTTCGATAACACTCCATCCGTTCATGCCGTCGCGGGTGTATCCCCGGCGGTAGTGCAAGAACAGGCCGCGCTGTTGCGCGCGGCGCAGATCGCCGGCGCGCTGGAGAGGATCCTTGCCATGACGGTGCAATATGCTGGCGAGCGCCGCCAATTCGGACGGCCAATCGCCAAATTCCAAGCGGTGCAGCATCATTTGGCGGTCCTTGCCGGGCATGTTGCGGCGGCCTGCGCGGCCGTCGAAGCGGCGGTTGGCGCGCCTGATTTTCTCGCCGTTGCGGCGGCCAAGGCGGCTGCCAGCGAAGCGGCGGGTGAGGCCGCCGCCATCGCCCATCAGCTACACGGCGCCATCGGCTTCACCGAAGAGCATGACTTGCACCGCTACACCAAGGCGTTGTGGGCGTGGCGCGAGGAATTCGGCAACGAAGCCGAGTGGAATTCTCGTCTCGGCGCAGAGGTCGCGGCGCGCGGCGGCGCGGCGTTGTGGCCGGACGTCACCGGATCAGGTGGCTGAGGGAATCTATCGTGAGCGCACTCGACGCCCTCCTGTCGCCCCGCGCGATCGCGATTATCGGCGCCTCACCGGACGCTGGAAAAATACGCGGGCGCATACTCGCGGCGATTCTCGCCGGCGGCTATGGCGGCCCGATCTATCCGGTCAATCCAGCGCATGCGGAAATCCAAGGCCTTCGCGCCTATGCCTCGATCGCCGCCATCGGCCAACCGGTTGATCTCGCGCTGATCGCGATCCCGGCCGAGCGCGTGGCTGCTGCCCTAGAGGAATGCGCCGACGCAGGCATCCGGGGCGCAGTGATATTCAGCTCGGGCTTTGCCGAAAGCGGTCACGCCGCGGCGCAATTGCAAGCGCAAATCGGCGATATCGCGGTGGCACGCGGCATTGCCGTTTGCGGTCCCAACACCGCCGGCTTCCTCAACACCGGCATAAACCTCAACGCCAGCTTTAGCGTCGGCACCAAATTGGACAACACTCCACGCACCGGCGCGGGCTCACGGCGGCGCGTCGCCATAGTCTCGCAAAGCGGTGGTCTCGGCTTCGCGATCTATAACCGGGGCATCCGGCGCGGCATCGCATTTAGCCATGTGGTGGGCACCGGCAATGAGAGCCATTTGGGATTGCTCGATTTCACCAAGCATCTGTTGGAGAAGGAAGAGGTTGGCGCCATTGTCCTCTTAATCGAGCAACTGCGCGGCGCCACAGGATTTCTTGACGTAGCGGAGAAGGCGGCAGCGCTCGGCAAACCGTTGATCGTGGTAAAATTCGGCCGCTCGGAAGCGGCGCGGCGCGGCGCGCTGTCGCACACCGGCAGCCTGACGGGCGGCGCGCACGCCTATGACGCGGTATTTCGTCACGCCGGGGTGATCCGCGCGGACGATCAGGACGAATTACTCGATATCGCCGCTGCGTTCACTTCCTGTCCGCTCCCGAAGGGCAGAAATGTCGGTATCGTGACAATCAGCGGCGGTGTCGGTGTGTGGCTGGCCGATGCCTGTGAACGGCAGGGCCTGAGCGTGCCCGAATTAGATACCGATGTGCAGACCGATCTGCGTAGCTTCATTCCGGATTATGGCGGCGTTTCGAATCCGGTGGACATCACCGCGCAAGCGCTGGAGCAGGGCGGCAATGTTGCTGCCATCGAGCGGCTCTATGATTCGCCGCAAATCGACAGCGTGATCGTCGCCGCATCGATGGCCGAAGCAACAATGATTGCCGCGGAAGAAGCGCAGCTCACGCGCATTCAAGCGCGCTGGGAAAAGCCGCTGATGTATCACTCCTACACCATGCCGCATGGCGATGCCTTGGCGCATCTCTCTGCCACGGGAATACCGTGCTACACCTCGGTTCGAGGCAACGCCCGGGCGCTCCAGGCAATGGCAGATTACGCCGCCTTTCTTGAACTTCGCGCCGCCGATACATTGCCTGCGGAGCTGCAAACGCCAGCCCTGCCTGAGGGCAAGGCGGTGCTGACGGAATGGTCCGCCGCGCCCTATCTGGCGGCGCTCGGTATCGCCATGCCCGCAGCGCGACTCGTTCAGGCTGCTGATGACGCAGTTGCTGCCGCTGAAGCACTGAAGGGCGCGGTAGCGTTAAAGGCACAATCTCCACAGCTAACCCATAAGAGCGCCGCCGGCGGCGTGGCGCTTAATGTTGAAGGCGAGCGGCACGTGCGGCGCGCATTCGAGCAGGTCTCGAACCTGCCGGATGAAATCGTGCTCGACGGCGTGTTGGTGCAAAAGATGGCACCCAAAGGCGTTGAGATGATTGCCGGCATCGCGCGCGATGAAACCTTCGGCCCGCTCGTCATGGTCGGCTTCGGTGGCACGGACGTAGAGATTGCTGGCGATGTGGCGTGGGCGCCGGCGCCTTTCGGCGTCGCACGCGCGCGTGCGTTGATCGTTTCACTTCGCGGGTTCGCCCGGCTTAGCGGTGGCGCCGGGAGGCGGTCCGCCGATATAGAGGCGCTCGTGGACCTCCTGGTTCAACTCAGTTTCTTCGCCGCGCGCAACCGAGACCGCATTCAAGAACTCGACCTCAACCCGGTGGTGGTTTATGAGGAAGGCGAGGGGCTGATGGCGCTCGACGCGCTCATCGTGACATGTGAAAGCAGGGGAGCGTAAATTACATGGCTGGAGATATTTTGTTTGCAGTGGCGGATCGTGTCGCCACCATCACGTTGAATAGGCCCGAGCGGCGCAATGCCTTCACCTTGGCCATGATCGATGAATGGGCAGCGCGTCTCGAAGAAAGCGCCGCGCGCGCCGACGTGCATGTGGTTCTGATCACCGGCGCCGGCAAGGCATTTTGCAGCGGCGGGGATATCGATGAACTGATGAAGCAGGGACAGGAAAGCGGCCCGCAAGAACGCAAGGACGAGCTGATCGGCCATGTCCACCGTATCCCCCGCATTCTTGAAAATATGGACAAGCCGGTGATTGCCGCGATTAACGGCGCGGCGACCGGCGCCGGCCTCGATTTGGCCTTGATGTGCGACCTGCGCTACGCCGCGCGGTCGGCAAAATTCGCTGAAACCTACGTCAAGCTCGCTCTGCTGCCGGGCGCTGGCGGCGCATATTTTTTGCCGCGCATTATCGGCAAGGCGCGAGCGTTGGAAATGCTGTGGACCGGCGATTTTATCGATGGCGACGAAGCCGAACGCATCGGTCTGGTCAACAAGGCACTGCCCGACGACGAGCTGATGCCGTTTGCACGGGCCCTGGCGGAGCGCCTTGCCGCCGGGCCGACACAATCGATCCGCGCGATTAAACGCGCCGTCCGCGCCGGGCAGGCGACTGATCTGTCAACAAGCCTCGATATCGGAGCCTCAAATTATGGCGTTCTGGCGATGGGCAAAGACCATCATGAGGCAGTAGATGCTTTTCTTGAAAAACGCGCGCCAAATTTCAAAGGCGGCGGTTCGTAACGTAGCAAACCAGAAAAGGAGGTAGTAATGGTCTATCCGCGCACCATGAATCATGTCGGCATCACGGTGACCGATCTCGACGCGGCGGTAAAATGGTATCAGGATTTGTTCGGCTGTACGGTCGTCATGGCACCTATCGCGGCGGCCGACGACGGCGGATATTTCGCCGAGATCATTGCCGATATTTTTGGCCCAGGCTTTGGCGAGATGAAGCTCGCACATCTGGCGACAGGCGATGGTGTAGGCATCGAGTTGTTCCAGTTCACCAACCCCAAAAGCGTGGTGCCGGAGGATAATTTCGAATATTGGAAGGCCGGAATTTTCCACATCTGCTTCACCGACCCGGAAATCGAGAAATTGGCCAAACGCATCGATGAGAGCGGCGGCAAGCAGCGCTCTAAAGTATGGAAACTGTGGCCCGATAAGCCGTGCAAAGTGTGCTATTGCCAAGACCCATGGGGCAATGTCATCGAACTCAGCTCACATAGCTACGAACAAACCTGGTCTAACTATGACCAACCGCACAAGCCTTGACGGAAGAGCTATGAAAACCCAAGCAAACGGCATCACCTTCAATTGCCGTATCGACGGCCGGGAAGGCGCGCCGTGGCTGATGCTGAGCAATTCATTGGCGACCAATCTCACCATGTGGGACCGTCAAACTGCAGTGTTAGCCACGGATTACCGGGTGCTGCGCTACGACCAGCGCGGCCATGGCCAGAGCGATGCGCCAGCCGGAGATTATGATTTCGACCTGCTCGCCGATGACGCCGCCGCCCTGATGCAGGCACACGGCATCGATGCTTGTCATTTTCTCGGTCTCTCCATGGGCGGTATGACGGCGATGGGTCTTGGCCTCAACCATCCAGAGCGATTGCTGAGTGTGACGATCTGCAATTCCCGCGCCGACGCGACGCCGGAGTTTCGCGCTATATTTGATGATCGCATCGCCCTGGCGCTTAAAGAAGGCATGGCGCCGCTCGTCGAGACCACGGTTGCGCGCTGGTTCACCGAAGACCTGCGTGCCACCGCTCCTGCCTTCCTCGAAGATGTGCGCGAGATGGTGCGGACCACGCCGGCGCAGGGTTATGCCGGCTGCTCGCGCGCTGTACAAAATATCAATTATATGTCGCGTCTCTCGGCAATCGACAAACCGGTTCTGCTTATCGCCGGGGCGCAGGATATCGCCACGCCGCCCGATGGCATGCGCGCGATGCAGTCGGTTCTTGCCAATGCACGATATGTCGAGCTTGACCCCGCGGCCCATCTTTCCAATTTAGAGCAGCCAGAAGCCTTTACCGCCGCGGTCCAGGATTTTCTGACGGCGCACGGGTAGGGTAAGCAACATGGTTGCGGCACTAACTTTGGCGGCGATCGAGGCCGCGGCAGCACGGATCAAAGGTAAAGTGGTGGCGACGCCAATTCACCATTGGCACGGCCCGCAGTTGAACAATATTCTAGGCGTGGATACCGAAGTGATATTGAAGCTTGAACTGTTCCAGCACACCGGGACCTTCAAGGCGCGCGGCGCCCTGGTCAATCTTCTCAGCCTCTCCGATGAACAATTGGCCAAGGGAGTGACCGCCGTCAGTGCCGGCAATCACGCCATTGCAGCAGCGTTTGCCGCCCAAAGTTCTGGTGCCAGCGCCAAAGTTGTGATGATGAAAAGTGCCAATCCGTTCCGTGTTTCGCAATGCCGGGCTTACGGCGCAGAAGTCATCTTCGCCGAAGACGTCCATCAGGCCTTCGACACCGTCAAGCAGATCGAAAAGGCGGAGGAGCGCACATTCGTGCATCCCTTCGAAGGTGAATTAACGGCGCTCGGTACCGCGACATTGGGACTGGAATTCGCCCGCCAGGCACCGCAGTTGGACACGCTGATTGTACCGATCGGCGGCGGCGGTTTGTGCGCCGGTGTCGCCAGTGCCTTCAAATTGGTGCAGCCGGCCTGTCAAATATATGGCGTTGAGCCCGAAGGAGCGGACAGCATGTCACGCAGCTTCCGGGCCGGCTCGCCGCAAACCATCGACAAAGTGCGCACCATTGCCGACAGCCTCGGCGCGCCCTATGCCTTGCCCTATTCCTTCGCCCTCTGCCAACAGACTGTCGACGAAATTGTCCTGATCGACGATGACGCGATGCGCCGCGCGATGGGCTTGCTGTTCTCCGAGATGAAGTTGGCGGTAGAGCCCGCCGGTGCCGCCGCGACCGCGGCTTTGCTCGGGCCGTTGCGCGAACGCCTTCAGGGCAAACGGGTCGGTGTCATCGTGTGCGGTGCCAACATCGATTTCGCCAGCTTCGCGGCGCACGCGCTGTTTGAGACGGCGTGACGCTGCCTACCAGTCGTTGCGCAATTCCCGGAGCTTGACGAACACCGTCTTGGCATCGAGTTCCGCCGGTAGGTCCGGGAAGCTCTCGCGCAGGCGCGCCATGACCGACGGGTTATGCAGGCGGAAAAACGTGTTCACCTCTTTCTCGATCGCCAGGGTCGACACCAGCGGATCATCCGGGTCTTGATTGGCGACATCGGCGAGCAGTGCTTTGGCGGCCGCGTTGCCGGGCTCCCGATCCAGCGTGAATTCGAGATTGTTGGCGATGTAATCGTGGCCGGGATAAACCCGTGTCTCATCCGGCAGAATCGCCAACTGACCGGTGAACGTCTGGTATAGCTCCGCCGGATGGCCTCCCCCGTGGCAGTTGCCGGCACCGGCGTTGAACAGGGTATCGCCGCAGAACAGCGCCGGGGTATCGCTATGCGACAGCAGGCAGACATGGCTCATGGTGTGACCCGGCGTATCGAGAGATTCCAGCTCAATCGTCTTGCCTACTTTGATGATGTCGCCGGCGCCGAGACCACGGTCGATACCGGGGATGCTTCCCTTGGCGTTGGCATGGGCGAGCAGCTTGGCGCCTGTGGCAGCGATAACCTGCTTGTTGCCGCCGGTATGATCGCCATGTTCATGCGTGTTCACCACCTGGGTGATGTTCCAACCTTTTTCTTTGGCGGCAGACAAGCATTTTTGGTGATCGAGTGGATCGATGGCCAACGCGTCTCCCGTCTCCGGGCAGGCGATCAGATAGTTAAAGTTGCGGTAGGAGTTGGCGGTCCAGATTTGTTCGACGATCATAATTGACTCCGTTAACGCCCCTCGAATTGGGGCTTACGTTTTTCCATGAAGGCGCGCCGCCCCTCGACATAATCCGCGCTCGAAAAACATTCTTCGACGAGGCGTTCGCAAAGTTCGCGGTTGAGGTCGCTCGGCGCTCGGGCAATTTCATCGACCGTCCGTTTGGCCGCCAACATGGTGAGCGGCGCGTTCGCGGCTATGCGTGCGCAATAATCGGCGGTGTAGGTCTCCAACTCATCCGCGGCAACGGCACGATTAATCAGCCCCATGGCAAGCGCCTCGGTGCAATTAAATTGACGCGCTGTAATAATGATTTCCTTGGCGAAGGCGGGTCCGATCAGGGCGACCAACGGCTGCAACGAACTGACACGGTATCCCAGCCCAAGCTTGGCCGCCGGGATAGCGAAGCGCGAGCCAACACTCGCGATCCGCATGTCGCAGGACAGTGCGACGCCAAGGCCGCCGCCAATGCAATAGCCGCGTATCATGGCGATGGTTGGCTTGGCCGCGTGGATCAGCCGCTCGCTCGCCTCATGCGCGATGTTGTCATATTGCGCGACCGCTTCGGCGCTCGCGCGTTTCTTGTCGAATTCTGAAATATCGGCGCCTGAGATAAAGGATTTCTCGCCGGCACCCTTGAGGACGATAACGCGAACTTCAGCGTCTGCCTCAAATTGGTCGAGAATGTGCGGAATGGCCTCCCACATGTCGAGCGACAGCGCATTGTGCCGTTCCACATTGTTGAAGATCATCCAGCCGACGGCGCCGTCTTTCTCGGCGATCATCTTGTCGCCGTAAGGCGTTTGCTGGCTTTTAGACAATGCCACGCTCCTTCAGGCTGGAAATATCTGCTGTATTGATACCAAGGCCGTTCAATATTTCGTCCGTGTGCTGGCCCAGATCCGGCGTCGCTGAATGGATGCGGAACGGCGTGCGGCTGAGCGAAGTGGCCTGGCTGACGATTTCGATTGGGCCGAGGGTGGGGTGATCGACCGGCGCCGCCATGCCAAGATGCTTGACCTGCGGATCGTCGAACATTTCGTCGATATCGTAGATCGGCCCGCACGGCACACCGGCATCGTTGAGAATTTGCACCCATTCCGCGCTCGATTTATCCCGCGTGAGCGCGTTTAAGCGCTCGTTCAAGGCGTCACGGTTATCGGAGCGTGCCTTGCCGGTGGCGTAGTTGGGATCGGTGATCAGTTCCTCATCGCCGAGCGCGCGGCAGAGACGTTCATATATTTCACCGCCAGCCGTGGCGATATTGATATGGCCGTCGGTGGTCGGATACACACCGGTCGGGATGCTGGTCGGATGATTGTTGCCGGCTTGGGGCGGCACTTCATGGTCGACCAGCCAGCGCGCGGCCTGAAAATCGAGCATCGAGATTTGTGCCTGGAGGAGCGAGGATTGCACCCATTGCCCCTTGCCTGAAACTTCGCGTTCGAGGAGCGCCACCATTATACCAAGGGCGCAATACATTCCGGCGCTGAGATCGGCAATTGGAATGCCAACGCGCATCGGTCCCTCGCCGGGCATGCCGGTGATCGACATCAAGCCGCCCATGCCTTGCGCGATCTGGTCGAACCCGGGGCGTTTCTCGTAGGGGCCGTCCTGTCCGAAGCCGGAGATGCTGGCATAGACCAGGCGCGGGTTGGTGGCGCTCAGCGTCTCATAATCTATGCCAAGCCGGTGTTTGACGTCGGGGCGGTAATTCTCGATGACGACATCCACGCCATCAGCCAGTTGCTTGAATATCGCCAAGCCGTCCGGGTCTTTTAGGTTCAAGGTCAGGCTGCGCTTGTTGCGGTGCAGGTTTTGAAAATCCGGCCCGTGGCGTGCTTTGACAGGGTCTGCCTGGGAGTTCTCGCCCGGCGCTGGTGGCATCTCAATCTTGATGACGTCTGCGCCCCAGTCCGCCATTTGACGGGCCGCGGTGGGGCCGGCGCGATATCGCGTCAGGTCGAGAACTTTAAAGCGCGCCAGCGCCTGTCCGGAGAGATCAAGAGGCATAATATTTTCTCGTGGCTCTATTGCGGCGGACAGTTTAGCCCTGCTGGCCCGGCTTCGCGAGACCCGAGCGGATTAATCTTTCGCACCGAGATCAAAATTGAATATGTCCTGGTCGAATTGATTGTAGGCGGCGTAGCCGAGCGCCTCGTAGAGCCGGCTTCGCGTCCACATATGCTCGACCAGCGCGGCTTGGTCGTCATTTGTTTTTAGGGCGGTGAGGCCGTCATCAATGGCTTTCAACGCCAAGCGCATGGCGGTCATCGGATAGATGACGATATTAATGCCAAGCGCCTCCAACTGGGGCGCGCTCAACAGCGGTGATTTTCCGAATTCGGTCATATTGGCGAGCAGCGGCAGGTCGATGGCGTTGCGGAATGCTGCGAACTCAGCTTCGCTTTGCAGCGCTTCGGGAAAGATCATATCGGCGCCGGAATCGGCATAAGCCTTGGCGCGCGCTATGGCACTGTCCAGACCTTCCGGCGCGCGTGCATCGGTGCGTGCGATAAGCAGGAAATTGGGGTCGCGTTTGGCTTCGGCGGCGGCGCGCAGTTTGCGGCACATGTCGGGCGTGTCGATCAATAACTTGTTGTCGAGATGGCCGCAGCGCTTGGCGCTGACCTGGTCCTCCATATGGCAGCCGGCAAGGCCCATTTCATCGAGGCGCGTGATCGTGCGGGCGGCATTCATCGCGTCGCCGAAACCGGTATCGATGTCGACGATCGCCGGCAGATCACTCACCCGGGCGATGAGCTGGGCACGCGCGACGACTTCTTCCTGGCTGGTCAGGCCGATATCGGGCAGGCCCTTCTCGGCCGCGATTCCGGCGCCCGAGATATAAACGCCATCGAAGCCGGCCTGTTCGACCATCATCGCCACCAGTGGCGCGAAGGCGCCGGGAAATCGCATGAGCCCGCCTTGCGCGAGTTTCTGGCGAAACGCCGCGCGTTTCTCTCCGGCTGTCTTTTGCGCGTCGATCATGGCTTTATACCTCTCGTGCAGTTGGCCCGCCCTGGCAGTCCGATTATGCTCAAATTTCAAATTGATTCGATATGTAAGAAGGATCGCTATCATGATGGACGAGCGCAAACCCGACGAAACCATCAATGTCGAAGTCGATGGTTTTAACGTTGTGGCCTATAGCTATGGCAGCGGCGATGAAGTGCTGTTCTGCCTGAACGGCGGGCCCGGCCTGCCCTGTGATTATGTGCGTGACGCCCATTCCTGGCTCGCCGACAAGGGCTACCGCGTTGTGGCCTTCGACCAGCTCGGCTGCGGCAGTTCAGACCGGCCGGAAGACGTCGCTCTCTGGACCATTGCGCGCTATGTTGAAGAAGTGGAAACCGTCCGCACCGCGCTAGATCTCGGCAAGGTGCATCTTTATGGGCAGTCCTGGGGCACCTGGCTCGGGATCGAATATGCACTGACCTATGCGGACAGCTTCAAGACGCTCACGCTGGCCGACGGCGCCGCCGATATACCGCACCTGGTCAGCGAACTAAAGCGCCTGCGTCAGGCGCTCGGGCCGGAGACGGAGGCGATGATGCAGCGCCATGAGGCCGAAGGAACCCTCGATCACGCAGAATATCAGGCTGCGATTACGATCCTCAATTACCGCCATGTGTGTCGCCTTGATGTCTGGCCCGACGCGGTCAACCGCTCGTTGGCCGATTGGAACATGGGTCCCTACACCGCCATTCAGGGCCCGAACGAGTTTTGTTACACGGGCAGTATCAAGGACTGGAACCGGATTGCCGATATGGCGCAGATTGTGCAGCCGGCTCTGGTGCTGTGCGGCATGCATGACGAGCTGACACCGGCCTGCTCGCAAAAAATGCACGACGCTTTGCCAAACTCTGAAATCAAGGTGTTTAAGAATTCGTCGCATCTACCAATGTGGGAGGAGCCGGGCGAGTATTTTTCTACGTTGTTCAATTTCCTGGAGAAAAACCGCACTTAAGCGGCTGTAAACATGTATGTTTGATAGTGATGCCGCCGCGCATGGAGCGGCAATTTCCCTAGGACAATATTTTTGAAAATTCGCCTGCGCTATACGCTGACCGCGACATTTACGGTCATCGCAATCGTCCCGGTACTTTTTCTTGGGCTGTGGGTCGAGCGCGCTGCCTATTTGCGTGAAGTTTCCTCAGTCGAGGAAAAGCATTTGCTGCTGGCGAAAAATATCACCAACGCGCTTGAGCTCTACTCCCATGACGCTGCGGCGCTGTTCGGGTTTTTGGCCGAATGCGGCACGGCACAGTTTTGGCCCAGAGGCTCTGCGGAGCTCGCCCAATCTCTTAATTTTCGGAATTTTGCAATATTAGCGCCGGACGGAAGTGTCAGTATGTCGCTCCTCTCGGATTCGACCAGCGAGGATATTTTACCGCAAGGCGGGATTGCCGCTCTCGAAGCCTTGATTGCCCAAGGTGGTCAGCATTTCAGCAATGTAATGCCTGATTCCAAGGGCGAGCCCACGATTTATCTGGTCGAGAAGTTATCGAGCGGTGATACGGCTATCGGTGCGATGGGCGTTGATTATATCGCCAAGCTGCAGGGCCAGATCACTTTCGGCAAACTTGGCCATGCAGCCATCGTGGACAGGATCGGAAATGTCATTGCCCACCCCAATCGGGAGTGGAGTCAGTCGATGAAAAATATTGCCCAGGTTAAGCCCGTCACCCACATGATAGAAGGCGAAAGCGGTGTGACGGAGTTTTATTCTCCCGCCGTCAAAGCCGACATGATTACCGGGTATACCATCGTGCCGGGCGTCGGCTGGGGCGTAATGGTGCCGCAACCGCTCGAAGAATTGCGGGCTAAGGCGGCATCCGCGCGCAGTGCGCAAATTGGCATCATGGTGGGCGGCGTCGTTGTCGCAACAATTTTGGGTTGGCTACTGTCCGGCCTTCTCGTCCGCCCCATATCCGCGGTTGTCGGCGCGGCGGAGAGAATCGGAACGGGCGACCTGGAAGCGCGCGTGCCGAACTTTCCAAATGTGACACCGCGCGAATATCGCGAGCTCGGCATGGCGTTCAACAACATGGCCGGTTAAATTCAAGAGGAACGGCGGCTGCTTGCCTCCGCCGCTCGCGACGCCGAATTGTCGAGCCAATCGAAATCCGCATTTCTCGCCACGGTGAGCCATGAATTGCGCACACCGTTGAACGCGATTATCGGATTTTCGGAAGCAATGCTGGAGAAAGTGTTCGGCGATCTCGGCCACAAGAAATATGAAGAATACGCAGATCATATCCATGATTCAGGCAAACATCTGTTGTCGATTATCAACGATATTCTCGATCTCTCCAAGGTAGAGGCCGGCAAGTTCGAATTCGATAGCGCGCCGGTAGCGCTCGACAAGGTCGTGTCTCAAGCGGTGACGATTGTCGGCGGCAGTGGAGAATCGAGCGGCATCAATATTGAGGTCGCCGATCTCAGCGCCATGCCGACGGTGCGGGCGAGCGAACAAAGGCTGCTGCAGATTTTCGTCAATCTGCTGTCTAACGCGGTTAAATTTACGCCCGAGGGCGGTCATGTTGGCGTACGTGCGGCGGAGGAGGGCGCGGATTATGTCGTGATTTCCATCACCGATACCGGCATCGGTATGACGGCATTGGAAATGGAGCAAGCGATGCTTCCCTTTACCCAAGTGGATACCGGCCTGGCGCGGCGTTTTGAAGGCACCGGTCTCGGCCTGCCGCTCGCCAAGCTATTGGTGGAAGGGCATGGCGGTTCGTTGCAAATGACGAGTGAGCCGGGAAAGGGCACGGAAGTTACCGTGCGGATGCCGGCGGAGAAGAAGTCGGCCTAGAAGAAGTCGGCTTAGAACCGCCGGCTTAAGATAGTGGGCGCTGAATTAAATCGGCAAGAAGCGGCATCACGTCGGCGCCAAAATGATCTATCTGCTCGATTTGATCGGCCCGCTCAGCGATAAAATCAACGACCAAATGCCGCACGCCGGCTTGATAGAATTCCCGAATTGTGGCCGCCACCTGTTCCGCCGTCCCGAGCGCACAATAGCGTTTTGCCGCTTTGCTGAAATCCATTTCATAGCGGGCACTCAGCATTTTCGTCGCATAGTCGAGCGCGCTTTCGTAATCCTTGGACAAGCGCACAAACAGCAGATGCCCAGTGCCGAATCCTGAAAGATCGCGCTCTCTCTCTTCTGCGGCGCGGCGGATGACCTCCAATCCGGCGCGATATTGCTCCGGTGTCACCACATAAGAGAGCCAGCCGTCCGCCAGCCGCCCGGCGCGGCGCAGCGCCGGCTCCTGGCGCCCGCCGCACCAAATTGGCGGGCCGCCGGGGGAATGCGGTGCCGGCAGCATCTGCACCTCGGGAAAGGGATAGAATTTGCCGGCATTCTCAACCGGCTTAGCGCTCCATAATTTGCGCAGGACCTCGATGCTTTCGCTCAGGCGCGCGCCGCGCTCCGTTACCGGTATCCCGCTCAGGGCAAATTCACCGGGAAATTCGCCGCCAACACCAACGCCGAAGATGACGCGGCCCGACGACAAGAGGTCGAGCGTCGCGACCTGCTTGGCGACCCCTGCGGGATGGCGGAGCGGCAACAGAAACACCGCCGTGCCAAGCTTGAGACTCTGTGAGATCGCCGAGGCCTGAGCGAGCTGGATCATCGGGTCCAAGATCGGTTGAGCGAAAGCCAAATGATCGCCCGCCCACATGGCGTGAAAGCCGTTGCGCTCGAGGGCGAGCACGAGGCGCTTGGTGGTTTCGAAATCGGCGATCTGAAAATTACCGCGCGCATCGGCGGGCGGTTGCACATTCTGAAAGCCGATCTCTAGACGCTCGGGCAATGGAAAACTCATTTGCCTGTCAGTTCCTTTCGCCTTCTAGCGCACCAACGACATCACGTTGGCGGCAAAATTCTCCATATTGTCGAGCGAGTCCTCGAGAGTGGCGCCGAGAAAATTAAAGAGGACATGGCGCACGCCCAGTTCCTCTAATGCTTTGATATCGCCGGCGATATCATCAGAGCTACCGGTCAGTATCATGCGCCCGCCGCCGTCCAACATGGTCGGCGTATTGCCACCATACCAAACCGCCCAAAAGGCGAGATCGATAGACGCCGGGTCTCGGTCGACTTTCTCAGCTTCTGCTTTGAGGGAATCGAGCCCGGCGGAGAATTTTTCAATGGTGTCCAGCGGATGGTGCGGGTTGCAGCCAATCGGATACCAGGCGTCGCCGAGGCGCGCCGTGCGGCGAATGGCTGGCATGCTTTCGCCGCCGATCCAAATTGGAGGATGCGGGGTTTGCACCGGCTTGGGGGCAAAGAAGATGTCGGAAAATTCGGTATATTTCCCTTTGAAATTCGGATTCTCGGCAGTCCATAATTCGCGGAAGGCCATGATGTATTCGTCCGTCACCTTGCCGCGTTCCTTAAATGGTGGCGCGTTCACAGCGACGAACTCCTCTTCCATCCAGCCGGCGCCGCAACCAAGAATCACCCGCCCGCCCGACATGACATCGATGGTAGACACCAGCTTCGCGGTGAGGATCGGATCGCGGTAGGGCACCACCATGACGGAGGTCAGGATACGCGCCTTTTTGGTGATGGCGGCCACATGCGCCATGAGCGCCAAGGGCTCGAGAAAATCGCCTGCAAAATCCTGTGCGAAGGTAAACGCGCCATCGGCGGAATACGGGTAGCGTGAGGAAATGCTGCGCGGAAATACAATGTGATCGGGAATCGCCAATATCGAGAATCCCAATTCCTCGCCGCGCTGAGAAATTGTCGTAATATCGCCGGGATTAGCGAGAATGCCGCTGTTTGGCACGTTGAAACCGAATTCCATTGTATTTCCTTCCTGGGGCGTTGTGTCGGCGCATATTATCCGGCACAACCGGCTCTGTCTTGCATGATAAGGTGATTTAGGAGCAAAAATCGCCGCGCTAGCGTGCTCGGCGGCAATTTACGAGAAACGGGAGGAGACATAGCATGGATTTGGGTTTGAAAGGTCGCAAAGCGATCATCACTGGCGGCAGCAAGGGCATTGGCCGCGCGATCGCCAATCTGCTTGCGGACGAGGGCTGCAATGTCGGCATTTGCGCGCGCAACGCGGAAGAAGTAGATGCTGCGGTCGCGGCGCTGAAAGCCAAAGGCGTGAACGCCTACGGCAGTGCCATTGATGTGCGAGACGGCGACGCCGTGCGCAAATGGGTGGCGGATTGTGAAAACGCGCTCGGCGGGTTGG
This sequence comes from Pseudomonadota bacterium, assembly GCA_027624955.1. Lineage (NCBI taxonomy): Bacteria > Pseudomonadati > Pseudomonadota > Pseudomonadota bacterium. The sequence continues at coordinate 21,058 of JAQBTG010000033.1, read as the reverse complement.
ACATCGTGGTCCCCAACGTCAGCGCCCTGGCGATTGAGCGCAATGAGGAATCATGGCGTGCCCAGTTTGAGGTCGACATGCTGCATACGGTGAATACCGTGGAAGCCGCGCTGCCGATGCTGGAGAAATCTGATGCCGGCTCCATTGTGATCATCTCAAGCGTCTCCGGCGTTGAGATCGATTTTGCCGCCGGCCCGTACGGTGCGTTCAAGGCGGCACTCATTCATTATGCCAAAACCCTGGCTTGCGAATTGGCCGGCAAGAACATCCGGGTCAACTCAGTATCGCCGGGCAATACCTATTTTGCAGGTGGCGTATGGGAGATGATCGAAAAAAACATTCCGGAGCTGTTCAGCAAAGCGCTCGGCATGAACAAAACCGGCCGCATGGCGACGGCGGAGGAAGTTGCCAACGCCAGCGTGTTCCTGGCGAGCCCCATTGCGACGTTCATCACCGGCACCAATCTTGTGGTCGACGGCGCGCTGACAAACCGCGTGCAGTTTTAGGATAGGGCAGGGAAGGCGGCTTTGCCCGCCTTCCTCTTGCCGTGCCGGGGCAACACCTAGGACCCGCTAGGATCGGGGCGCTTCGGAGGTTTCGGAGTTGGCCTGTACCTTGGCGTCGGGCGCTTGGGGCAGCGCCGTCAGGCCGCTGTTCTGCAGCAGGTCGAGCGGTATTTCGTTTATCAGAACGATCCCGTCCGCCGGCAGGACGACATCGTAGACATAAACCAGCTCGCCCTCGGCGTCGGGTTCCGGTCGTCCGAGCCCCTTAGCGAAAGTTAGAAAAGCCAACATCTCCGTCGCGTCTTCGCCGCTCAACGCCTGGCGCGCGGCAGCGGCAATGAGCCTGTCGAGGCCAGCGAGTTCGAGGCGTGCGTCGCCGACAACGCCCAACGCAGAGTCATTCTCGGCGGACAAATTTCCCGACGCTGCCAGTGCCGCGATCGAACTGCGCAGCACCAATTTTTCCAACCGGAGACGGGTTTGGTTGGCGTTGATCAGTGGCAAGATCATGAACTGAAGGGGCGCGCTAAAGTCATTGTGAACGGAATCAATGGGCGGGCTAAGATTCTCGGTTTCGCGCAACGTCAAGGCCACAATTTGTCGAAGGGGAAACTGTTCGAGATGCATTTTCAGCGCGCCTGTATGGGTAAAGTACGCCGCTGGAATATCGCTGTCGGTTTGCTCCAACCCCTGCCAATCCACATTAAAACTGTAAGCTCCGGGCCTGGCGCCATTGTCGTAGTTCATGCTGAGGTTGAGCTCACCCATTTTAAATTCCGGCCTACCGGGCGGGCCATAACTCAGATCTGAGACCAACAATCCGGTATTCCCAGCGCCCAGATTCATGGCTTCGAATATTCGTGCTACGGCTTGGCTACCGCCAAACGAAGTTGGACCCGTGCCATCAACCGCAGCTGAAATCGAGTCCCCCCATTCGGAAAGCGCTTGCCAGGCATAGAGGTCAAAATCCTGCAACTCGCCGCTCACTGAAAGCTTGCCGAGAGAAACATTCTCGTCTCGATCAGCCGGTGAGACCTCTATGTTCGTGGCGTCGTATACAAACGGACCGCTCCACCAGCCGTTCGCAGATTCGGCAAATTCCTGATCCATAGCAACAGAGTTAATCTTGCCAACAACCTGTCTTTCATTCTGGTTTATGTCGGTGAAGATAAGACTTTTAAGAGAGCCATGAATTTCCGTGGCGGTTCGCAAATCAGCACGCCAAACCCCGCGCAGCGCGCCCGCCCCCCAGCTCACCTCACCTTCGGTTATGCCGCCTGCCTCCGAGACGGTCATAGAATTCGGCAGGCCGACAGAGAATCGAAACTGGTCTTTCTCTTGCGGGGTGACGCTGGCCGTCACATTTCCCAGGTGAAATCCGCCGCCAGTGCGATCGAGGATACTGGGGGCGGGGAAGATCATTTCGACCCTGCTGCCACTCGGTTGGGCGCTCGGCTCAGCTCCCAATTCGAGGGTTAAGTCCTCATTCGTGGAGGTAATTAGGGTCGTGAGGTATTCAAAAACCTCGCCGAGCAAGGCTTTTGCCGAAGCAGCGTCTTGTGCCGTTTCAGCGCGCGGCGCGCTATGGACCGAAAGCGAACCGGCGATTCCAAGCGCGAGCGCAAACAAAGCAGAGCGGCGCCACAGCGATTTTCGCAACATATTGCTGATCAATCCTAGTTCACCTGCGGAAGGTCTTCCGTCGCGGTGCAGATCGGCGTGTAGAGGTCGGGCCGCCGGTCGCGGAACATGGGCAGGTTGCGTCGGGTTTCAAACACCAGTTCACGCTCGAGCGAGGCCGTAATAATTTCGTCGCCCTCATTGCCGGCCTCGACCAGCACTTCGGAGGTCGGCGAAACGATCATGCTGCGCCCCTCAAAATACCATTCGCCTTCCAGGCCCACTTTATTGCACGGCGCCACATAAGCGCCGTTCTCGAACGCCCGGGTCATCATCATTTCGCGCCAGCACGCCTTTTTCGGGGTGGCGAAAGGAATAACGATGAGTTCGGCCCCATTCAGTGCGGCACAGCGCGCCGATTCAGGAAAGAACGTGTCGTAACAAATATTTATGCCAACCCGCCATTCGCCAATCTTGAACACCGGAAAATACGAACCGTAGCGGAAATATATTTTTTCCAGGCTGGCCACGGCGGCGGGCTGAACCTTGCGATATTTGCCGATAATCTCTCCGGCCGGATTGATCACCATCGCGGAATCGTAATAGACGCCCGCCGATTGCTCTTCGAAGATTGTCGCGATGACGTGAATGCCGTGCTCCTTTGCCTTTTCCCGCATCCGTGTGATGGCGACGCCAGATTCGCGCTCGGCACAATCGATATATTTGTAATCGCGATATTGAAAGACGTAGACGTGATTGAAGAACTCCGGGATGACGACGAGATCCGGCTTGTCGCGCGCGACTGCCTCGTCGATATAGCGCGCGGCGCGTTCGACATTCTCGTCGCGGTCGGGCGAGCTGTTCATTTGGATAAGCGAAAGTTTCATGGTGGCCGATCTCCCTTGTGATGTCAGCCGCCAGACTAACTTGTTCTGCTGCTGCCCGCCAGCGGTGACCGGCATTCTTGCCGGGCAAAAAACCGGCTTCACGGCAGGCTGTAAGGCGCTATCATGGCCGCGTAAAAGCAAACAAAAAAGGATACGGGAGATGGCCGTTATCGCGAATTCAGATAGGCTGTTTGACTTGATTGCCAAAGATGCCGCAGTCGAACAGGTTGCTACCGGTTTTCAATTCACCGAAGGGCCACTGTGGAACCCGGCGGAAAATTGCCTTTATTTCAGCGACATACCGAACGATGCGCGCGGCCGCTGGAGTGCCGCCGATGGCGCAACCGTAGTGCGCCAAGCATCGGGTACGCCGGCCAACAAATGCAACGGCATGACCTATGACGGCGATCTGAACTTGTATATTTGTGAGCACTCCACCTCCTATCTAGCGCGCGAAACCGCGAGCGGTGAGCGCCAAGTGCTGGCATCACATTTTGGCGACAAGGAGCTCAACAGCCCCAACGATGTCGTCGTCAAATCTGATGGCGCGGTGTATTTCTCCGACCCCACCTATGGCCGCATGCCGGTATTCGGCGAAGAGCGCGAGTGTGAGCTTGATTTCCAGGGCGTGTTCCGCATTTCGCCCGACGGCGATGTCACTTGTGTCGCCAATGATTACGGCCAGCCCAACGGGTTGTGTTTTTCACCCGATGAGAGCCTGCTCTATATCAATGATACGCCGCGCGGTCACATCCGGGTCTATGACGTCAATGCCGATGGTTCGCTGACGAACGGGCGCATGTTTGCCGAAAATATCGGCGATGGTGAATTGGCAAACGGCGTCGTCGACGGCATGAAATGCGACGAACACGGCAACATCTACGTCACCGGTCCAAAAGGGCTATGGGTCTACGATACCAGCGGCGCGCATCTCGGCATCATCGAAATGCCGGAACATTCAGCAAATCTGAACTGGGGTGGCAGCGATTGGAAGGACCTTTATGTCTGCTGCACAACCTCAGTCTACCGCGTCCGCATGAAGGTCTCTGGCAACCGCTTGAGCTATATGAAGTAGGGGTTCAAGCAAATGGCAATTGAATTAGATGCGAAATCCAGCGCCCTAATCATTCAGGACCTACAGAATGACGTGATCATCGAAGGCGGGGCGTTCGCCGATTCCGGTGCGCCTGCCCACGCCAAGAGCCAGAACGTGGTGGCCAACGCGGCACGCATGGCAGCCGCCGCGCGCGCCGCCGGTATGGCCGTTATTCATGTCCACTACATCGTCGAGCCTGGCGCGCCCGGGCTAAAATTGAACGCGCCGCTGTTTCAAGGTGTTAAGGAGGCGGGTGCCCTGGTGCGCGGCACCTGGGGCGCCGCCGCGGCGGACGGCGTGGCGCCGCAGGACGGCGATTTTGTGGTCGAGAAAATGCGCATGAACGGATTTCACGGCACCAGTCTGGAAACCATCCTGACAGGCCTCGGCGTCGACACTGTCGTTATTAGTGGCGCGTGGACGAATTTTTCGGTCGAGCATACCGCCCGCCACGCAGCCGATTCCGGCTACCGCGCTGTGGTCGTGACTGACGGCACCTCGACGATTAATGACGAGTGGCAGAATGCCGGTTTGAACTTCGCCCTCGAAAACATTGCCGAGCGCGTGTCCACCGATGACGTCGTCGCCGCGCTGGGCGGCTGAGAAGCAAATGTCTGAAGCGGGCGTGCGCCTCGATATCGATTTCGCGCGATCCCATTTTCCGGCGTTGAGCGACGGCTGGGCGCTGTTCGAAAATGCCGGCGGCACGCTGGCTGCCAGCCCAGTGCTGGCGCGCGTTCAATCCTATATGGCGGAGAACTTCGTCCAGCCCGGCGCGGGCTATGACGCGTCAGCTGAGGGCGCGCGGCGGATCGAAGAAAGTCAGCGCTTGATGGCCGAGATGATCGGTGCGGCGCCCGATGAAGTCATGGTCGGGGTGAGCACATCGATGAATGTGTTCTTGCTGTCGCACGCCATTCGCGGCTGGTTCCAGCCGGGCGACGAGATCATCGTCACCAATTTGGACCATGAAGCCAATAATGGCGCCTGGCGGCGGCTTGAAGAGTTTGGCTTCACAATCCGCGAATGGCGTTTTAACCCGGAAACCGCTGAGCTCGAAGTGTCGGAATTGGAAAAACTGCTCAATTCGCGGACGCGGCTCGTCTGTTTCAGCCACCTCTCAAACATCGCCGGCGGCATCAACGATGTGCCCGAAATTACTCGCAAGATACATGCTGCCGGGGCCTTGGTGTGCGTCGATGGCGTTGCCTATGCGCCGCACCGCGCCATTGATGTCAAAGCCTGGGATGTCGATTTCTATTTATGTTCGCTCTACAAGCTCTATGGCCCGCATCTCTCGTTGCTCTACGGCAAGCGCGAGCATCTGGCGCGCGCCGCCAACAACAATCATTTCTTCCTTGCCGACGACATGCCGCTCAAGCTCAATCCCGGCGGACCCAACCATGAATTGACGGCAGCGCTGTCGGGCATCACCGAATATTTCGACATTCTTCACCGCCATCACTTCGGTGCCAGCAATGTGACGCTGCATGAGCGTATGAAGCAGGTGTTTACCCTGATGGCTGATCACGAAGAACATATCGCCGCGCCGTTCGTGGAGTTTCTCCGCGCTAAAAAAGGTGTGCGTTTGATCGGCCGGCAGACGGCAGCGCAGGAAAGCCGCGCACCGACATTCTCTTTTACCGTTGCCGGCCGCAGGGCAGAAGAGGTCCCCGCCGCCCTAGAGCCTTTCAAAGTCGCCGTCAGCAGTGGTGATTTCTATGCCGCGCGCTGTATCCGGGATCTCGGCTTGGAAGCCGACGGCGGCGTTATCCGCGCCTCCATGGTGCATTACAACACTGAGGCCGAAGTCGCGCGCCTGATCGAAGCGCTCGACCGCGTAATTTAGGCGCAACGACGCGCCATGCCGCATCCCCTGCAAAATCGTGTGACGCCGTTTGGTGAGATTGTTGCGACCTCGGCGCGCGGCACAATGATGGGAAATCGCGGCGGTTGTCTGCATGACGCCGCGCAACGCCTCGGCCGCCGTCGCTGGGCTTCGCGCCGTTGGATTTGCTGCCGGCTCAGCTTCAAGGGGTGGCATCGCGTGGTGATGACACCCGGACGCTATACCGAATTATTCTTCCTTGATGAAGCCACGGCGCTGGCTGCCGGTCACCGACCGTGCGCCGAGTGCCGGCGCGCCGATTACCGCTTATTTCAAGAGGCCTGGCGGCGCTCAGGTTTGCCGGGCGAGGCGCGGGCCGACGATATGGACAGCGTGCTGCACGCTGAACGCACTGTTTCGCGCAGAGAAGTCGCCCGGCCCGGCGATTTGCCTGATGGCGCGATGGTGGCGCAGGGCGAGGCGGCTTATTTGGTGAGCAACAGCCGCCTCTATCGCTGGAGCCTTCAGGGCTACACCGCGGCGCCTGATGACGGCGGAAGCGCACCGTGGCGTCTTCTCACCGCGCCCGCGATGGTGAGAATTCTCGCCTCGGGTTTCGTGCCAGGCATCCATGAATCCGCGAGCTAAACCGCAAAGAGTTAGGCTGGTCTGATCCACACTGAGGTGTCGTGAAACACCGCGCCGCCGACCGGCGCGGCGGGATCGGCCGAGGTCAGCGTATTGACGCCAAGGCCGTTTTCGAAGGCGCCGTTCGGCCAAATTGATTCGATCACCACGACGCCGGGCCGTTGTCCGTTTTCGGCAATCCGCGCCGGAACGGTTATCTCGCCGAGCCTGTTGCCGACCCTGAGGCGCGCACCGGCCGCAACTCCCATCGCCTGGGCGTCGACCGAGGTCAACAGGATGAAGGGCGCGTCCTCGCGTTTGATCGAGGTTGCGGTCTCAGTGAAGCTCGAATTGAGATAATTATGCGCCGGCGCGGTCACCAGGCGGTAGGGATGTTCGTCGTCGCTCGCGTCATACACATCGCAATGATCAGGAAGTTCGGGCAAGTCTGGGCCCATAGTCCCAATCGCCGGCCAATCGACCCTAAAATGGAACTTACGGTCAGCGGTCTTGAAGCCATTGAGAAAATGCCCGTCTTCAAAACTCGGCGCGCAATCGTACCAGCGCATCTTGTGTACGTCGTCGGCGCTCGGCCAACCAGCCGATTGGAAAGTTTCGTCGATGATTTCCCACACGCTCATGTCGAACCCGCGATGGACCGCGCCCAGGCGTTTCGCCAGTTCACAGACGACAAAATGATTGTCGCGTGCCTGCTCGAACGGCTCGACAATTTTGGCGCCGATCTGGACATAGCTATGTCCGCCGCCCAAATAGAAATCGTCATGCTCCATAAATGTCGTGGCGGGCAGGACGATATCGGCAAGTTTGGCGGTATCGGTCATGAATTGCTCATGTACGCATAGGAACAAATCGTTCCGCCGCAGGCCCGCATTGACCTTGACGGATTCCGGCGCCACCACGGCAGGATTGGTGTTTTGCATGATGATTGCCGTGACCGGCGGGCCGTCGCCCAAATCTCTCTTGTCGCCGGTTAGCACCGATCCAATACGCGACATATCGAGAACTCGGGTGTCTGGATCGATCGCGTCGAGCCCTTGCAACAGCGTCTTATCGTAATTGTAGAGGCCACCATTGCTAAAAAACGCGCCGCCGCCGCGGTGACGCCAAGAGCCCGTGACCGCAGCCAGGCAGCTTGCCGCATGCATGTTGGTCGCGCCGTTCCGCGTGCGGGTAAAGCCGTAGCCCAAACGGATAAAACTGCGTTCCGTCCTGCCGTAGAGGCGGGCAAAATCTGTGATCTCCTCAACCGTCAATCCGGTGATCGGCGCTGCCCACTCCGGCCCGCGCGATGATAAATGCTGCTCCAGATCAGCCGGGAAATCGGTGTATTCGGATAAATAATCACGATCGGCAAAACCTTCGCGGAACAAAATATGCATCACCGCACAGGCGAGCGCGCCGTCGGTACCGGGGCGCAACGGCAGATGCATATCGGCAACGCGAGCCGTTCGTGTGCGGTAGGGGTCGATAACCACCAGCTTGGCGCCGCGTTCTTTACGGGCGCGGCTGACATGGGTCATCACATTGACCTGGGTCGATGCCGGATTGACGCCCCAGCACACGATCAGATCGGACTCGGCCATTTCGCGCGGATCGCTCCCCATACAGGCGCCGACGCCGGCCGAATAGCCCGCCCGCGCGGTAGACGAGCATATTGTTTCCAATTGCCGCGAATAGCGCTTCACATGGCGTAGCCGATTTAGGCTGAAGCGCTGCACCAGGCCCATGGTGCCGGCATAGAAATAGGGCCAGACGGCTTCGCTTCCGAGTGCTTGTTCGGCGCTTACGAAGGCCTCAGCGACTTCGTCCAAGGCATCCACCCAGGAAATCTCCCGGAATTCACCGCCGCCCTTTTCGCCCACCCGTTTAAGCGGCTGGCCCAAGCGGCCCGGATGATGAATGCGCTCCTGATAGCGCGCGACCTTGGCGCAAATGACGCCGGCGGTGTAGTCATTGTCGCGCGCGCCGCGCACTTTGCCGATGCGCCTTGCGTCCAAAAGCTCAACTTCCAACGCGCAGGTGCTCGGACAGTCATGCGGACAGACCGTGCTGACATATTCACTCGTACCGGAAGCCACAGCGATCTCCTCAAACTTCTGTATCAACAAGAAATCTTATATGTGCAAATATTGACTGTTTTGTTTGTGCCTGTCACGAACGCGTCGTCCAGCATTGGCATAAAGATAAATATATCAATAAAATCAATATATTGTATCTGCTATTTTTGTTTTTTGCTGCAAATGTTGTAAGCTGCGCGGAAATTCGACATGACCATGAATCTAGATATCGAGCCGGCCCCCGTCGATCTTGAGCATAAGCTTGAGAGCGATAATCGGCACTTGCAGCACACGATCGGCGCGCTGCGCGATCAACTTGAGCGCCTCCGATTTGAGAAAGACGAAGCGGTGCAGCGGGCGGTCGCGGCGATGAGCGGCGAAATGGCGCAGTTGAAGGCGACAACGAACACACTACGCGACAATTTGGAGCGTGAGCGTTTCACCGGTCAGGAGGCCGTGCAAAAGGCGGTTGCCGCGGCGAATGCAGAGAACGTACAGATACGGGAAACCGCGAGCGCCTTGCGTGACCGGCTCGAGCAGATGCGAATTGAGAAAGAAGAGAGCGTTCAGCGGGTCCGCTCAGAAGCTAATGATGAAATACGGCAGTTGCAGGCAGCGGCCAACGCGCTGCGCGACGAGTTGGAGAGAATGCGCATGACAGGCGAGGAAAGCGTTCAGCGTCTGCGTTCGACCTCGCAAGGTGAAAGCACGCAATTGCGCAATACGATAAACGCCGTCCGTGATGAATTTGATAAAGCCCGCATAGACTCGGAGGAACGCGTGCAGCGTCTAAACGCGGGTTCGCAGGACGAGATTTCGCAGTTGCAATCGGCGGCCCATGCTCTGCGCGACCGCCTGGAGCGTGAGTCGGCGCAGTTCTATGATAAAACGCAGGCAATGGAGCTTAATTCGCGGAATGAAATTGCTCAATTGCGGGAGACGATAGCGGCATTGCGCGAACGGTTGGAGGCCAAGGATGGCGGGTGAGAAGCAAGGCCGGAAAATTGCCGCCAAGCGCTCAGTTAAGCGCGTGGCGATCAGCGCCGGGAAGGTAGCGAAGGCGGCGAACGGCGACAAAACGGCGAAGAAAAATGGCGCCGCGCCCCAGAGCAAAAAGAAATCGAACGGCACCTCGGCTGGACGGACGAAACGGCGCGCAAATGGCAGCGCGTCATCCGCGGAAGAGCGCCAGCAAAAAATTAGTCAGGCCGAATTGCTGCTCAGCGTATCCAACAAGTTGGCGGCGCATCAAACGCTGGACGAGCAGCTACAGACGCTCATCGATATGACGAATTCGGTGCTGGGTGTCGAACGCGGCACGCTGTTCTTGAACGACAATCAAACCGGCGAACTTTATTCGCGCGTGGCGCAGGGCGACGTATGGCGCGAAATCCGCATCATGAATACCACCGGCATCGCCGGTCATGTCTATACCAACAACGAAGGCATGATCATCCACGACGCCTACAAAAATGAAATGTTCAATCGCTCGATTGACGAGCAGACCGGATTTAAAACGCAAAGCATCCTGTGCGCTCCCGTCCGCACGGTGAACGGCAAATGCATCGGCGTCGCGCAAATGCTGAATAAGAAGGTCGGCAAATTTACGGAAGCCGATCTCGACTTGCTTCTAGCGATGACCAACCAGGCAGCGGTCGCGTTGCAAAGCACGCTCTATGTCGAGGAGATGGAAGCGTCGCGCGAGAAGGAGCGTGAATTTCTCGGCATCGTGTCGGAGCTGTCCTCCGAGTTGCAACTTGGGCCGTTGCTGCAAAAAATTATGTCGACAGTCACCCGGCTGCTTGATTCCGAACGCTCCACGCTTTTCCTGAACGACGAGAAAACCGACGAGCTCTATACCGAAGTTGGTGGAGGGTTGGGCGCTATTAAAATTCGCCTTCCCAATACGGCCGGCATTGCCGGCGCGGTCTTTACCTCGGGCAAGTCGGTGAATATTCCCTATGCGTACGCCGATCTGCGCTTCAATCCATCGTTCGACAAGCAGACCGGATTTTTTACCCGCTCCATCCTCTGCGTTCCGGTGGTCAATAAGAATTCAAAGATTATCGGGGTGACGCAAGTTCTCAACAAACGCGGCTCCACGTTCGATGAGGATGATGAATCGCGGCTCAACGCCTTCACCGCGCAAATCGCCATTGGCCTGGAAAACGCGCAGCTGTTCGATGATGTGCAGAACATCAAAAACTACAATGAGAGCATGTTGGAAAGTATGTCCAACGCGGTGATCACGATGGACGAGGACGGCAAGATCATCACTTGCAACGCCTCGGGCATGCGTATCATGGGCATCGGGCCCGACGATATTATCGGCAAGACGGCTGTGGAATTTTACACCGGCAAGAACGATTGGATCCTGGAGAAAATTACGCGCGTCACGGAAACGCAAGAAACCGATATCGTGATGGATTCCGAGATGTTTTTTAACGACGAAGAAATGTCCATCAATGTGTCCGTCCTGCCGCTGCAGGATGCCAAGAAGAATACGCTTGGCACGATGATTATGATGGAGGACATCAGCTCGGAAAAACGCGTGAAAAGCACCATGGCGCGCTATATGGACCCAGCCCTCGCCGACCAGTTGATGGGTGGCAGCGAGGACATGCTGGGTGGTCAAAGCAAGGAGGCGACGGTCCTGTTCTCGGACATCCGCGGCTTCACCACATTGACCGAGGAATTGGGCGCCCAGGGCACGGTGCAGCTATTGAACGAGTATTTCACCGTCATGGTCGATTGCATCCAGGCCGAGGGCGGCATGCTCGACAAGTTCATCGGCGACGCGATCATGGCGATTTTCGGCACGCCGTTTCCGCATGAAGATGATGAAGACCGCGGCGTGCGCTGTGCCTGTACGATGATGAGCGAGTTGAACATATTCAACGCCGACCGCGTCGCCAAAGGCCTGCTCCCGGTCGATATGGGTGTCGGCGTCAACACCGGGTTCGTCGTCTCGGGAAATATTGGCTCGCCGAAGCGCATGGACTACACAGTGATCGGCGATGGCGTGAATCTTTCCGCCAGGCTGGAAAGCGCCTGCAAGCAATACAACGCACACATACTGATCAGCGAATTTACCCTGTCCAAGCTGCGCGGCACATTTCGCACCCGCGATATCGACAGGGTCGTGGTGAAAGGCAAGACGGAACCAGTCGGGGTTCACGAAGTTCTCGATTACCACACAGAGGAAACTTTTCCAAATATGCGCGAGGCGCTCAGTCATTTCAAAGGCGGCATCGATCTCTACCGCACGGCCAAGTGGGATCAGGCGACGAAGGCATTCAAAGACGCTTTGGCGCTTAATCCGACGGACAAACTTTGCGAAACCTATATCGAGCGCTGCGCCGTACTGAAGAAAACCCCGCCAAAAGGCGAGTGGGACGGCGTCTGGGTGATGACCAGCAAGTAGAACTCAAGGCGATCGAGAACCACAGGTCTCGCCGGTTAGCCTCTATCACCTCTCGTTCAGATTCGCTTCGGGCTGCGCCAAAACCCAGCGCGCCTTTCTAAAGCAGCTCCAGCCCGGTTATGTGGGTGTTTTCTTTCGCCGCAGCGGCGTCGATCCTGGTTTCGGTTTTCCGCCGCCGCCAATCGTTGGATCGGCTTTCCGCTTCGATGTGGGGGCCGGTCCAGTCGGTGCCTTGGACGCGGACTTTGTGCCCAATCTGAGCGTATAGGACGGCTTCTTAACGGGTGCCGGCGCCACCTGAACCACAGGCACGACCGTGCGGGTCCTATCACCAGCCGGTGCGTCGGGTTTCCGTGCCGGCTTGCTTTTCTTTTTGTGTGGCGCGTGCGCACTGTCGCCGTCGTTTTTGCGCTTTTCGTATGGCGTGCGCGCACCGTCGTCTGCGGTTTTGCGCTTTGCATATGGCGCCCGTGTTCCGTCGCCGACGCCTTTGGGCTTTCCATATGCCGTATGTGTCTCGTCGCCGGCGGTTTTGCGCTTTTCATATGGCTTGCGCGTTCCGTCGCCGGCGCCTTTGTGCCTTTCGTATGGCTTGCGCGTTCCGTCGCCGGCGCCCTTGTGCTTTTCATATGGCTTGCGGGTTCCGTCGCCGGCGCCCTTGTGTTTTTCATATGGCTTGCGCGTTTCGTCGCCGACGCCTTTGCGCTTTTCGTATGGCGACGTCGGCTGCTCCGGCCGCGCCTCACCGGCAGCCACTACCGCGGGTTTTTTGAATATCTTGGGTGCTGCAGCCGTGCCACCAGTCCCAGGAGCAGCGTGGGCGTCGCGGTTCTCGCTCGGCTTGCCGTCAAGCGCTGTCACAGTGATCTTGCCATCGACGATACGGCTCGGTCCGATAGCGGCGAGAAAACGTTCGACGGCCTCCGGCGCGAGTTCGACATTGGTGTCGTCGGGACGCACCTTGATGGCACCGACATCCCGCGTGGTCAGCTTGCCATAGCGGCACAGCATTGGCAGGAGCCAGCGCGCCTCGGCACTCTGGCGAGAGCCGACCGACAGCGAAAACCAGACGCCACCGGTGAAATCCTCGCGGTGCCTTTCCCGTTTTGCCGGACGTTCCCCGCGCTCCTGGCGGTCGTACCGGCCGGGCCGATCTGCCCGGCCCGATGCCGCGACATCGAGCAGTTCTTCGGGCGCCGATCGGCCAGCCGAATGTAGGCGTAGGAACGCGGCGGCGATCTGTTCACCGCCATGCCGTTCGAGCAATGTCTGCGCAAAGGGTAACTCGTCGGGGTTGACCGGTTCGCTCAGCATAGGGTCGTCAAGAATGCGCTCACGGTCGCGCTCAACGATCTCATCGACCGAGGGTGGCCGTGCCCAAATTGCCTTGATATTGGCGCTTTCGAGCAGTCTCTCACTGCGCCGGCGATCGTTTGTGGCGACGATCAATACACACACGCCCTTGCGCCCGGCGCGCCCGGTACGACCGCTGCGGTGCAAGAGAGTAATGCGTGTCTTTGGAATATCTGCGTGGATCACCAGTTCCAGGTTTGGCAGATCGATCCCGCGCGCTGCGACGTCAGTGGCGACGCAGACCCGCGCCCGCCCGTCCCGCATCGCTTGCAGCGCGTGCGTGCGTTCGTTTTGGCTGAGCTCGCCCGACAGCGCGACGACTGAAAAGCCACGATTGTTGAGTCGGCTGGTCATCCGGTTTACGGCAGCCCGTGTGGCGCAAAAGACCAGCGCGTTCTTTGCCTCGAAATAACGCAGCACATTGATGATGGCATTTTCCCGATCCATCGGCGCTACGGTCAGGGCGCGGTATTCGATATCAACATGCTGCGCCTGTTCGGCCGTCGTGCTGAGACGCACCGCGTTGCGCTGGTAGCGCCGCGCTAAGGTGGCGATCGAGGATGGCACAGTGGCGGAAAACATGAGCGTGCGCCGGCTCTTCGGAGCGGCACCAAGGATGAATTCGAGGTCTTCGCGAAACCCGAGGTCGAGCATCTCGTCGGCTTCATCGAGCACCACAGCCCGGAGCCCCTTTGTGTTGAACGATCCGCGCTCAATATGGTCGCGCAACCGGCCTGGCGTGCCGACAACGATATGCGCGCCGTGCTGTAGCACCCAGCGCTCTTCACGCATGTCCATGCCGCCGACGCAGGATGCAATTGACGCCCCAGTCATCGCGTAGAGCCAGTCAAGTTCGCGTTTGACCTGCAACGCCAGTTCGCGTGTCGGCGCGACAACCAGTGCCAGCGGAATCTCGGCGCGGACAAAGCGTTCGGCGCCGGCAAGCAGCGTCGGCGCCACCGCAAGCCCGAAGGCCACGGTTTTGCCCGATCCCGTCTGCGCGGATACCAAGAGATCGGCGTCGCCTAGGCCCGGGCCAAGAATCGCCTGCTGCACCGGCGTTAAGACGTCATAACCGCGCTGGCTCAAGGCCTCGCCAAGCGCCGGAACGATGTTTTCAGTCTCGGTTATGCTGTTCATAGCGGCGTTCTAGCGCATATTCGCCGTCAATTGTTACGGTAATCGAGACAGCCCGCATTTATCCTCCGAATCGGCGGCCAGGCTTTGGCCTTTAAAGTCGAATTCAATGCCTGCTGGGGTTTCTTAGCACGCCAATATTCCTCTGACAGAGCTGGGCGAGTGGCTTAGTATCCGGGCATGCGTCTGGGAAGATTTTAAATGAACGAAAGCCGCACAGGTGTAGGCACTGGCCTCACTCTCGATCCCGTCACCTTCGAGGTGCTCAAGAATTCATTCATTACCATTGTTGACCAAATGGCCGAGCAGGTCCTCAGAACCTGCTACTCCTTCGTCATCTATAATCGTGATTTCTCTTCAGCGCTGAATGACGTCAACGGCGATTCGATCGCCCAGGGCAATCAGGATATTGCCGCGCATGTCGGCACCCTGCACTACACCTGCAAAGAAGTGATCCGCGTATTCAGCGGGGACATGAAGCCGGGCGATGTATTCATGATCAACGACCCCTATGCCGGCGGTACCCATTTCAACGATGTCCGCTTGATCCGCCCAATTTTTGTCGGCGAAGAAATTATTGCTTACAGCCAGTCCAACGGCCACTGGACGGATGTCGGCGGCAGCATCCCGGGCTCGTTCGACGTGATGGCCAAAGACATGTTCCGCGAGGGCATCCGTATCACGCCGGTGCGCATCGTTGACCAAGGCGTCTTGCGTGAGGACTTGGCCAACATGATCGCGGCCAATACGCGCGACCCCAAATCCGTCATCGGTGACATGCACGCCCAGATCGAAGCGACCCGGGTGGCGGAACGCGAAATTCTTCGCCTCGTGGATAAATACGGCAAGGACACGGTGGTCACCGGCTTCGCCGAAGTACAAGACTATGTCGAGATGGCGACCCGCCAACGCATCTCCGATCTGCCCGACGGCTCCTGGGAATCAGTGGATTATATCGATCGTGACCCGGCACTGGGTGAAGGTCTCATCCCGATCTGCGTGAAATTCACCATCAAGGGCGATGGGGTGATTTACGATTTCACGGGCAGTCATGGCATCATCAGCACGCTTTATAATTCGGCTTTTGGCGCCACATTCTCGGGCGTCGTCTCGGGCATGAAGGCCTACTTTCCAGATTTGCCGCTCAATTCCGGTTTCTACAGGACAATCAAGGTCATCGCGCCGAAAGATTCGATCGTCGATGCGCGTTGGCCGGTGGCGGTGACCGGCTTCCAGATGCCGTTCGAAAAGATGATGAACTCGATCTATGAAATCTGGTCTGAAATTCTGCCCGAGCGCGCCATGGCCTGTACTTTCAATGTCGAATATCTGCTGACCGGCGGGCGCGATACGCGCCATGCGGACAAACCGATCTTTATGTTTTACGACTGGTTGCCGGGCGGTTGGGGCGCCCGTTCCACCAAGGACGGTTGCAACGTCACCACCGCCTGCTTCGGCACCGGCATGAAGTCGCAGCCTATCGAGGGCCAGGAGCGGCTGTCGCCGATTCTGGCTAATGAATTCGAAATTGGGTGCGATTCAGCCGGGCCAGGAAAGTTCCGCGGCGGCACCGGCGTGGTCAAGACAATCACGCTTGGCGAAGCCGAGGGTACCGTTCTCTCCTATATTTGCGACCGCGAGCGCGCCATCGTCTGGGGCATCAATGGCGGCTTGCCGTCGATGCCGCACGGGCTTTGGGTGAAACGCGCTGCTACCGGTGAAACCGAGTGGCTCGGCACGATATTCTCCGATGTCGACATTCATTCTGGCGATATATTCAGCCGCCCAACCGCCGGCGGCGGCGGGCTCGGCGATCCGTTGGAGCGCGATCCCGCGGCAGTAATGCACGATGTGGAAGACGATTATGTTTCGATCGAACGGGCTGAGGTCGATTACGGAATCGTGCTGAAAGTGATCGACCAGGATCTTGCGCAATATGAGGTCGATGTCGAAGCCACCAGGGTGGCGCGGCGTGGGATCGCCAAGGCACGGCGCGGCTGGCTGAACGAAGACCCGGTGAAAGTCGCCGCGCGCTATGTCAAAGGCGAAATCAACAGCTTCGACATGGTCCGGCGCTACGCCGTGATCGTCGATTGGGGTACGGGCGAGCTGATGCCGAAATCAACCGAGCAATTCCGCGCCTCAACAAAAGTACGCAGTTCCGACCATTGGAACGATAGTATTGCCGAGCTTTGCGAAGCGGCGGAATAACGGCGCGCCGTTACAGTTTGGGCAGCAGCTTCACGACTTCGCGGTCGCGCGCTGATCCGTCTCACGGTAACGAAGTGCATCAGCAATCCGCTGCCGTTGCGGCAAGTCGAATACCTACCTGTTTGAACGTGGTATCCGCATCCGTCATCAAAATATGCGATTCTTCGAACGGTTGATCGCGGTGCCGCGACGACATGGCTGCACCGCGCGATTGAACCGGCTGTCTACCATCCATGACTTCCTGCTGCGGCTCCTACGACCGTGACAACGCTAAGAATAAGCAGGACCCAGTGAAAGCGCTGTATCAGGCGAAATGTTTGCTCCGGTCCCTTCGCCGCGCGTGCCGATAGCCAACGGTGCAGGAACAGGGGCTCCGCAACGAACAGCAGTATGGAAAAAACCGCCCAGATAATGACCATGGCGTGCATCCACCAAAATTCTGACTGACTGAATCGGTCCCAAAACCCGCCAGTGTGCACCAAGTAAAATCCGGAAAGGCCGACCAGCAGCGTCGTTCCGCGTGCCTGCCAGGCGAACCGCCTCTCGATTTCGTCGAAAAATGTGACGCGTTCGCTGGCATTCTTCATCCGCCGAATCGAGGGTAGCAGGACCGTGGTCACAAACCCGACCCCGCCGATCCACAGCACGATACCCAACACATGCACTGCGCGGGCCAGATTGGCATCGTCCATAGGCGCGTTACTCCGTCCCAGCAGCGGGTTTCAGATCGTCGATCTCATCGTGCCCCTACTCGATAGGCGTAGGGGCCTTCACCTGGGTCATGAGGTCGTCGTCCCATTCGCCCTCAACGTTAATGTGGGCGACAGCACCAAGCTCAATCGCCTCTATCAGATTGTGGTTCAGATACGCATATAGGCCCGGCTGTTTGAAAGTGTAAATTGCCGCCCCGGCGGACCCACCTCTGATGAACCACGTTTCCAGATTTGTGGCCGGAGGGTCACCGAACGAACCGGTTTCCCAGACATATTCACCATGACCGCCGATTAGATGTGGTCGTGTGTCCCGATTGGCCTGGGAGTGAATAAAAAGAACCGTCTCGCCGACCTTCGCGGTCAGGGCGTTGTCGTCCGTCAGGGCACCTGCGCTCCCGTTGAACACGACATGACTGGGAATCAAGCGGCGCATGACTTCGATGGTGTCGGCGAAGGCGTCGCCCGGATCCTCGTAATTCTTGAATTCGCCATTTACATCTCTTGGGATATAGAAATCCTGCTCGCCGATGTAGTAGGCGCGGTCGTAGCGGAGCGCATTTCCTTCGCGGTCCTTCAGCCCGTCGCGCGGCAGCACCATGATGGCGCCATTCATGCCAGAAACCACATGCCAGGGGATCATCGAACCACCCGGCGCGCAGTGGTAAACAAAGACGCCAACTTTCGTCGCTTTCCAGCGAAAGACGACCTCCTCCCCCGGATCAACAAGGCTGAGCTCACCGCCACCCAGAGCGCCGGTGGCGGCGTGAAAGTCAATATTGTGCGTCAATATGTTGGTCTCAGGATTAACCAGAGTCAGCTCCACATAGTCGCCCTCGTGCACGACGATCATCGGGCCGGGCACGGAGCCATTAAAGGTCATTGCCTGGACGACAGTCCCGTCATCGTCGATGACCATTTCTTTCTCTTCAACAACCAAACGAACTTCGACGATGTTTGGGCCACCTGTCGCAATTTGTTCGTGTTCGGGCAAGAAGGGCGGAGCGACAAGTTCTTGCGTAACGCGTGGCAAGCTATTCAATTCCGCTGCCCACGCTTTCTCGACGGTCGGGGACAGGCTCGCCGGCGCGCCAAACATTACGCCAGTCGCCAGGGCAACGATACCCAATGCGGCCATCGACAGACCCCTGAATTTGGTATGATAGATCTTGCGCATCGTTCCTTCTCCTCTGATCAAGCGTCACTAACAGGTGGCGCTGAGCCTGCTCGGAGCGAACGCCATTTGACAAAGCTACTCTATCAATCTTTCGCAAACCATGACACGGCTCACGCAAACCACGAGCTTCGTTCATATTGCATCGACTCATAGGCCTAGCTAGGATCGACGCCACGGTAATTTGCTCCCACAGCTTTGAGGAGAAAAACATGAGCGCTGGATCAGCAGCGGTAGCCGATAAGCCGGTTGCAACGGAGGCGGCGGGCGGCGTGGTCATCGCCAGGAAAGACCAGGCCACTTACGTCACCGGGCGCCGTGAGTGGATGAAATATCGCGAGCTCGGCGTGACCAAGGCGAGTGATGGCCGCATCCGCGCACAGGTGACCTCGGCCTCACAATCTCTTTCGGAGCCGACGGGCTGGCACATTCACCTGTGCGAGGGACAGTTCGTCTATATGCTGAGCGGCTGGCTCGACCTGGAGTTTGCCGGCGGCCGGATCGAACGGGTAGGGACGGGCGACAGTGTCTACATCCCCGGCAATACCCCGCATAATGAAATCGCGACGTCGGATACTTTCGAGCTTATGGAAATCAGCATACCCGCCGATATGGGTACCGAGACCTGCGAACCGCCCACCGCGTAAAATACGCGGCGGGACGGGCGACCAATAGCCCGTTCAATCCTCGAAGTCCGGGTGCATCCAATAATGCGCCCGGTTGAGAAAGCGAAGAGGGGTTTTGCGCCCCTATTTGGCCTTGGAACAATGGGCGCAAATCTTGTTGCCGTCCGGGTCGCGCATATAAGCGTAGTAATTGCTTCCATCGGCGGGGCGCAAGCCTGGCTTGCCCTCGTCCGTTCCACCGTTGGCGAGTGCGGCGGCATGGAACCCATCAACCGCCTTTCGAGAATTGGCCTTCAGGGTGATCATGGTACCGTTGCCCGCGGTCGGGGGCTTCTTGTTGAACGGCTTGGACACGAAAAACTTGGCCTTGTCCGGTGCGCCTTTGGGGCCAAAGCCGATATAGCTCTTGCTCTGGTCATCCGGAACATACCCGAGGGGCGCGAGTGCGGCCGTATAGAACTTAACAGTCCGTTTGACATTGCTGCTGCCAACCATCACGTACGAAAGCATGTTGTCTTCCCCCTGTCTTCCTCGATGAGAAACTGACCGAACAATTCGGTTTCAGAGTGCGAAGATTGAACCGTGGGAGATTGCCGGTCAAGCGGTGCGACCGAATTCTGGTGTGTTAGGGCAGTGAGCGGAAGTCAAAAACGCTACACTCTTGGCAGCAGAAATCTAACTAGCAGGAGCCCACGCTCGGCCAGGACATTTACATCGAATACTGGTTGATCGCCACGCGGTCAAGATTGCCTAAGCATGATACTGGGTTCGTTATGGTTCTGAATGCGGCTATGCGTTAGGCTGAATCTAGGGTGCGAATCGCAGCCAATCTTACAACCCGAGGCAGCATACCACCAATTTACAAAACACCGCCGGGAGCGTTGTCCGGGAAGGAGATTCTCATGTGGGAATCATTTATCAATTTGTGGCCGGCCGCCAACCGTCGCTCCCTTGGATTGACGGCACCGATCGCGCTCTTGGTCGCCGTCAGCATCGCCCTCGTTCTAGGCGCCATTTATTATGCCGTCCACGCGCAAAACAAATCAGTGGTCGCACAGTCCGAGAAATTCGCCCAATCCCTGCTCGAACTCGAAGAAAACCGGATCAAAGGCACGGTGAAAGATTGGACATGGTGGGACGAGGCGCGAACCAACCTCGTTCCTCGGGTCAACGAAATCTGGGCAGCCGAAAACTTGGCGAATTTCTTGACGGAATCGCTGGATATATCGTGGGTATTCGTTATCGACGCCGCGGGCAAAACGACTTACGCAATGGTCGATGGGGAATCCGTCTCGACAGACTTGGACATGTACCTAATCGGCAATTTGGCCGAGCTAATAAAGCGAGCCCAAGATGCGCCGATGGACGAGCCCATCGCGCATGCCGGCTTTTTCCGCTCGCAGGATGGCGGCGTTCAGATGGTCGCAGCAAGCGCTCTGACGCCGGAGTTTCCGAGCGGAAAAAATTTCGAACGAGCGCCGCGCGCGGTCATGCTATTCACCCTGGCATTCGATGAAGTGCGTCTCCAAAAAATTGCTCGGGACTTCGGGTTAGAGAATCTGCGGATCGCTGAACCGGGCGGCTCTTTGAGTGAAGCGTCGTTCAATCTTTCCGAGGTCGACGGTGCCAGCGCAGGTATATTGACCTGGGATGTGGCGTCGCCCGGCGAAACTTTTTTCAGCGTGTTGGTGGCCCCTATCATCATTGCCTGTCCGTCGTCATATAATTTGGAACAATCTACGGCCTGATCTAAAGGAGGATTTGGCCCACCTGGTTCAAGA
>JAQBTG010000032.1 GCA_027624955.1 Pseudomonadota bacterium | reverse complement strand
GCCATCGACTGGCGCGGGAATTTGAATCGGAAAATCCGCAACATCCGCTGCCCTGGATTCGCGAGCGCCAAATTTGGGGCCACGAAATCTATCCGAAGCTGGCAAAATGATGCGAGGTTTGGAAGCATTGACCAGGCGCAACGGGATTGCGCACTATGACCAAGCGCAATTGGTTTGCGCACTATATCGAAAGCATTGCTTAGAGAATTAGCAAACGCCCCACCACACAAGGCGCGCGTTCCGCTCATCCAAGAGACGCCGCGCCAGGGAGAATAAAATGGCCCGCGATCCGCGCTATGATGTGCTTTTTACGCCGCTCAAGATTGGTCCCAAAACAGCGAAAAATCGGTTCTTTCAAGTGCCCCATTGCAACGCCATGGGGTATACCGAGCATCATGGCGACATCGCCCATCGGCGCATGAAAGGCGAAGGCGGGTGGGCGGTTATCTCGACCGAGCAATGTTCCATCCACCCGAGCTCCTGTGCCGCGCCTTATGGGGAACGGCGCCTGTGGAACGAGGATCACGTGACCCAGTTGCGCGAATGGGCGGACGCCGTGCACGAATATGGCGCCCTAGCGGCGGTCGAACTTACACATAACGGTTCCGGCTTCTCCAACCGCAAGACCAAGGAATATCCGCTCAGCCCGTCGAGCAGTACGGTCCACTATAACTGGGACCCGATCCAGGGGCGCGAGATGGACAAGGCAGACATCCGAGAATTCCGTCGTTGGCAGGTAGACGCCTCCTTGCGCGCCGTCGAATGCGGCTTTGACATCGTCTATGTCTATGCTGGCCATAATATCGCCCTGCCGCAAAGTTTCCTGTCGCCGCATAGCAACCATCGCACGGATGAATATGGCGGCAGCGTCGAGAATCGCGCGCGCCTCATTGGCGAGCTGTTGGAGGACACTAAGGAAGCGGTCGGCGACAAGGCCGCCGTGGCGCTTCGCATCGCGGTCGACGAGATGCGCGGCGCAGATGGCATTCAATGGCAGGAAGAAGGCCAGGCGGTGGTCGAGATGTTTGCCGATCTTCCCGATCTCTGGGATGTGAACATCAGCGATTGGGCCGAAGATTCGGCGACCGCGCGCTTTAGCAAAGAAGGGTTTCAAGAGCCCTACATCGCCTTCGTCAAGCAAAAGACCGACAAACCTGTGGTGACTGTCGGGCGCTTCACGTCGCCAGACACCATGGTCTCGCAGATCGAGCGCGGCATCACAGATATGATTGGCGCGGCGCGGCCGTCCATCGCCGATCCGTTCCTGCCCAAGAAAATTGAGGAGGGGCGCAATGAAGATATTCGCGAATGCATCGGCTGCAATATTTGCGTGTCATCGGAGAATACATCCAGCCTGTTCCGCTGCACGCAAAACCCGACCGCGGGCGAGGAATGGCGACGCGGCTGGCACCCGGAAACCATCGCCAAGAAAGGCTCGGACAATGGCGTGCTGATCGTCGGTGCCGGTCCGGCCGGCCTTGAGTGCGCACGCGCGCTGGGCTTGCGTGGCTATACCGTGCATCTGGTGGATGCACGCGACGAAGTTGGCGGGCGGGTGACGTTTGAAAGCAGCCTTCCCGGCCTGTCCGAATGGGCCCGAGTGCGCGACTACCGCAAGGCTCAGCTCGCCAAGATGAAGAATGTCGAAGTGCACACGGGCACTGAACTTACGGCCCAAGATATTCTCGACTATGGCGCCGAGATTGTCGTCCTCGCCACCGGCGCAAGCTGGCGGCGGGACGGTGTTTCCTATAGCAACGCGCATGCGATTCCGGGAAGTGACGGCAGCCGGGTCTTTACCCCGGATGACATCATGAACGGCAAGAAGGTCGAAGGGCCGGTCATCGTGTTCGATGACGATCACTATTATATGGGCGGCGTGATCGCCGAAAAACTGCGCGCTGAAGGCCATGAGGTGACCATCGTAACGCCGCTGATGGAGCTTTCGCGGTGGACCGAATACACCCTTGAAATGGAGAAAATTCAGAGCAGGATTCTATCTCAGGGCATTCGGATGATTAAGGATCACAATATTGTTTCGATCGGCGATAACAGCATTGAAATCGCCAACGTCTATCATGGCGCGATCCGTGAGAATTTGAGCTATCAGTCGCTCGTCTTGGCGGCGTCGCGGCTGCCGAATGACGCGCTCTATAAGGAATTGTCGGCGAATCCAGAAAAATTGGAAGCGGCGGGTATCACCAAACTGACGCGTATCGGCGACGTCGTCGCGCCGAGCACGATCCAGTTCGCCGTCTTTGAAGGCCATCGCTACGCCCAGGAGCTCGACGCCGCAGCGGCCGGCGACGTGCCCTACAAGCTCGAACAAGTCCGCCTCGAAAGCGCTGCGGCGGAGTAAGGTCAGGGGCGCTTGGCGCGGGTCAGGCGCCCCAAACTTCTTTCAGCACTCGAAGCCAGTTCTCGCCCATAATTTTTCGCACTTTCACCTCGGGCCAACCCTGGCGCAACATTGCGTTCGTTAGGTTGGGGTAATCGCCGATGGTGCGCATGCCGAGCGGATTGACGATCTCACCAAAGACGGTTAGCTCGCGGCCGTCGCCCTTGTCGTGCATGAGCGAGTCGAAAAACGCCTGGTCCTGATCCTGGGTGAAATCGGTGCCGAAGCCGACGCAGTCTTCACCGACCAGATTAATCACGTAGTCCATCGCCTCGACATAATCGTCGACCGTTGAATCAGTGCCGCGCCGGAGAAATGATGGAAACATAGTGACGCCGATAAAGCCGCCGCGATCGGAGATGAACTGCAACTGCTCATCCGATTTGTTGCGTTGGTGCTCCTTCAGGCCGGACGGCAAGCAATGGGAATAGGCCACCGGTTTTTTGGAATGGCGGATAGCTTCGTCACTGGTTTTGGGTCCGACATGGGATAGGTCGACAAGGATGCCGAGGCGGTTCATTTCATCGACGACATCGCGGCCAAAATCCGACAACCCGCTATCGACGCTTTCATAACATCCGGAGCCGACAAAATTCTGCGTGTTGTAGGTGAGCTGCATGACGTTGACGCCGAGCTGCTTGAAGACCGCCAGATATTCGATGCGATCCTCGATCCCGCTGGTGTTCTGCCAGCCGAGAATGATGCCGGTCTTAGCCTCTTGCTTGGCGCGGGTGATGTCTTCGGTGGTTCTGACCTGTAGAATCAGATCGTCATGGGCCGTGAACATGCGCATCCATTCGGCGACATTGTCGAGCGACCCGCGGATGCCTTCCCAGACGGAGCAGGTGCAATTGGCCGCCGTGAGCCCACCCTTGCGCATATCTACAAATACGTTCCGGCTCCATTTTGAAATCACCAGGCCATCGATTATCAACGCGTCATCGTGCAGATCCTTATTCGTCACCGCGGTTACCGTCATGGCCTATATCCTTTCGGCACTGTCTTTAATTCGATGGCTCGCGCGCGCTTGGTCACATGCTCCTAGGACGCCCCTTGGCCGAGCGCTGTCGCATTCACCAAGGCCGCCATGTTGCCGTAGGGGTGACGATTCTCATGCATGAGCTGATGAGCTTTGCCGATTTCGTCGAAGGTGAATGTTTGCGAGAGACAAGGGTCAACTTTGCCGTCGATGACGAGCTGGTTCACTGCTTTCGCCTGCGGGTCATTCGATAGATGGCTGCCCTGGAAGCGTTTTTGGCGCATCCAGTGATAGCGCAGGTCCAGCGTTACATTGTAGCCGCTGGTGCCGGCGCAAATGACGATCATGCCGCCGGTGCCGCAAAGAAAACCCGAGGTTGGTAGGGTCGCTTCGCCGGAATGTTCAAACACAATGCTCGGACTCACTTTGCCGCCGGCAGCTTCCCAAAACGCCTTGCCGAATTCACGCGCGCCTTTGAACCACACCCCCCATTCCGGGCTGTTGGTGTCAGGCATCGTTCCCCAATGGGAGAAGTCATTGCGATTGATGACGCCGACGGCGCCATGGTCGAGGCAGAATTGCCGCTTGGCGTCATCGGAGACAACGGCGACTGGTTTGCCGCCATGCGCTGCGACAATTTGCAGCGCCATGCTGCCCAGCCCACCTGCGGCGCCCCACACCAGGACATAATCATCTTTCTCGACGATGTTCGGCTGCCACCCCATGAGCATGCGGTAGGCCGTTGAGGCGCACAGCAAGTAGCTGCCTGCCGCTTCCCAGGTCAGATGTTTCGGTTTCGGTTGGCATTGATGGGATTGGGCGCGGGCGAACTGACAGTAACTGCCGTAATTGGTCTGATAGCCCCAAATACGCGTGCTCTCGGCGAGCATCGGATCTTTGCCCGACAGCACCCAAGGATCATCCGGCTCCCACCATCCACTATGCACGACAACTTCATCGCCGGGTTTTACATTTGTGACTTGCTCGCCAATTGCCCAGACAATGCCTGAACAATCGCTGCCGCCGGCGTGAAAGTCTTCCGGCTCGCCCTTCTTCTGGCGGTCAGCGATGACATCGACCGGTTTGCCAAGCGCGGCCCACACATTGTTGTAATTGATTCCCGTCGCCATGACGTAAACCAGTACATCCAAAGGCCCGATCTCGGGCGTGTCGATAATCTCACGCTGCCACGCGTCTTCAGGTTCGCCGAACCGATCTTGGCGAACAACGAAGGCATGCATTTTTTTCGGAATTTCAGTTAGCGGCGGATGATCGCCGAGGTCACACAGTTCCATGGGTCCCCAATAGCTCCTTAGTGTTCAAATAATATTTGTTGTGGCGTGCAAGACTCAACAGCGCCCGGCTTCAGAATATCGATTTTCGTCGGATCGGGCGGGATATCCAAAACGATTGGCTCATATTGAGGGCTCCGCTTCAAGATTCGTCAGCATATATCGGCAATTTATATTTCAAGTTTAGCCACGGCAAACGGGCACTCCTGAGACGCCGACGGCGAACAAATGCGACCTGGGTGGAATCTCGGTGCTCGGGAAATCTCCAGGTAATTATTCACGCATTCGGTTATTGTCGGCTTGATGCCCGTTTCTAGTGGGCTCCACTTTAAGAAGGAATTGAATAAATGCTGGATTACACAGCGCTCAAAGACAAAGGCGCACTTGAGCCATGGCCATCATTGGAAGATTTGCCGTTCGTCAATGAGATCAAAGGAAATCCAGTGCATTCTGGGCGTTTTGATGTCGGTGGGTTCGGTAAGCGGACGATGGTCGGCGTCTGGGAATGCACGCCGGGCAGTTTCGAATATACCTATCCGGGCGACGAAATATGCACCCTGCTCGCCGGTAAGATCCGGCTCAAAGACGAAGATGGCAACATGCATGAATATATAGCCGACGATACTTTTTATACCCGCAAGGGGGAAGTCGCCGAGTGGGAAGTCGTGGAGACAATTCGCAAGATCTTCTTCATTCACGACCCCGACGCAGAGCAGCTTGCTGCCTAGACATTTGATCGACATGTTCGGATACGAGCCCTATCGGTGCCGTCAACGCGTCATGGACGCGTCTTTGCGCTAGGCAAACGTCTATCCACATTCAGGAGCTGGGCGATGGAGTCAGAGCAAGCTGCACAGCGTACTGAAAGTTACTGTGCGATGTGCTGGTCAAGTTGCGGCTGTATTACCGTTGTAAAAAATGAACGGTTGATCGCGGTCGAACCCAATCCTTCGCATCCCACCGGAAGAGCACTCTGCGCCAAAGGGCGAGCCGCGCCGGAATATGTCTATAGCGACGATCGTCTGTTATATCCGGTAAAGCGCACACGCCCGAAAGGCGATCCCGACCCGGGCTGGCAGCGGATCAGCTGGGATGAAGCCCTCAGTACGACCGCCAAGGCGCTCAAACTCTTGGCTAAAAAAAACGGTAGTGAATCAGTCGCCTTTAACATTACGACCGCTGCCGGCACCTCGATGCAGGACGGTTATTCTTGGGTCGAACGTCTGAGACAAGCGTTTGGCAGCCCCAATGTGGTTGCCTCTATCGAGCTCTGCGGTTTCACCAGAGATTACGTTTACCCCCACACGTTCGGTGTGAGTATGCCGATGCCGGACCTGGAACATACCGGCTGCATCGTCTTGTGGGGCCATAATCCAAGCTCGACTTGGCTGCCACACGCGACGCGCGTGGCCGATGCCAAAGCGCGCGGCGCCAAGCTCGTGGTTATCGATCCACGCCGCGTCGGCTTCGCATCTAAGGCCGATCAATGGTTACGCGTGCGCCCCGGCAGCGACGGCGCACTGGCGCTAGGCATTGCCGCAGTAATGGTCGACGAAGGCCTGTTCGACCGCGCATTTGTGCGCGATTGGACCAACGGGCCGTTTCTCGTGCGCCAAGACACCGGCCATTTTCTGACCGGCGCGGATCTGAGCGGCGTCGGAAAATCGACCGACCATGTGGCCTGGGACAAGGCAGGCGGTGAACCTGTGCTCTACGATGTCGCGACTGGCAGCTATGAGCGCGCCGGCGCCGACCTCGCACTGACGGGCCAATTTGAGGTAGCCGGTACGCACGGCACAATTCATTGTCGCCCCGCCTTCGACCTTTGTCATGATTTGTGCCGGCGCTATTCGCCGGAGCGTGTTGAAGAACTCACCTGGGTTCCGGCGCACCAGGTGCGCGAAACAGCACGACTGATGGACAACTCCGGCCCGGTCTCTATTTACACCTGGTCCGGTATTGAGCAGCACAGCAATTCGGGCCAGAACAGCCGGGCGATCGCGCTGCTTTATGCTCTCACCGGCAGCTTCGACGCCGAGGGCGGCAATGTCCTTTTTGACTTGGTGCCGGTCAATGACGTGAGCGGCGCCGGATTGATGTCGAGGAACCAGCGGCAAAAGACACTCGGTCTCGACGTGCGGCCGCTTGGACCGGAAGGCATCAACGGGTGGATCACATCAGACGCGCTTTACACCGCGATTCTCGATCAGGAGCCTTATGCGGTAAAGGGCTTGGCAAGTTTCGGCTTAAACATATTGATGTCACATTCGGATGGTGCGCGCGGCGCTAAGGCGCTCGACGCGCTTGAATTCATGGTGCATGCGGACATTTTTATGTCGCCGACAGCGACGCACGCCGACATCGTCTTGCCGGTCAATACGCCGTGGGAGCGCGAGGGCCTGCGAACAGATTTCACGGTTAGCCAAGAGGCTTCCAGCTACGTCCAGATGCGCTCCGCTGCGGTCGAATCGAGAGGCGAATCCCGATCGGATGCATGGATCGCCTTCGCTCTCGCCGAGCAGATGGGGTTTTCCAAATTGTTTTGGGACGGCGACATCGATGCCGGTTACCGTGAGATGCTTGCGCCGAGCGGCGTCGAGCTCGAAAATCTGCGCGAGAATCCCGGCGGCGTGCGTGTTCCGCTGCAAACTCGCTACCGCAAATATGCCGGCACCGGCCGCAACGATGCGCCCGGGTTCAACACCCCGAGCAAAAAGGTCGAGATTTATTCCGAGGTGTTGTTGCGCCACGGATACTCAGCGCTGCCCGAATTTGTCGAACCCGGCATGGGCGCGGTAGGGCGGCCCAATCTGGTTGAGGAATTTCCACTGATTCTCACTTCGGTAAAATCGCCGCAATATCTTGGCAGCCAAGGCCGTGCGATTCCGGCCCTACGCCGAATTGAACCCGACCCCCGGGTGGAGCTTCATCCGAATACTGCCAAAGCCAGAGGTATTCAGAACGGTGACTGGGTGTCGCTTTTGACGCCGCATGGTCAGCTCCGCCTTAAAGCTCATTTTTCGGCTAATTTGCATCCCAAGGTCGTAGTTGCCACGCATGGCTGGTGGCAATCGAACAGCGCGCTTTCGCTTCCCGGCTATGAGGCGATCGATGGCGACGGTGCAAATTTGAACGCAGTTTTTGCCAACGAGACCATCGATCCGATGAGTGGCGCGGCGCCGCACAAATCCTACGCCTGTCAGATCGTAAGGCATGGCGAGTCACTCAAGCCAAATCCGGTATTTAAAAAGAAGCCGACCACCAAAGCAAAACAGGCGGCGGCAAATGCCGACAAACCCCGGGCTCGTTAGGCGTCTCCGGGCGGAGGGGCTAAAGTGCCACCATTCCCGCCCCGGCTCATTTTCTGTAACAGAAAGCCATTCGCTCGTTCTTTTAAACCGGGCTCGCAACACCGGCAGCGGTGAAAAGGGCTGAACCACCATCAGCGGTCGGCTACAGTGGAATTGCCTGGAAGACGGGCCGGAAGCGAATTCATCTCGGAGGTAAAATCATGGCGTTGACGCTTGAAGAAGCCAACCGCATTGGTGCCGGCGCGCTGGCCAAGGCGAAAGAACTCAATATCAAGATAAGCGTGGCGATTTGCGATGCCGGCGGCCGCCTTGTCGCTTTTCAACCTATGGATAACTCCATGTGGGCCAGCGTGTACGGGAGTCAGGGCAAGGCGATAGCTTCGGCATCGTTTGGCATGGCGAGTGGCGGTCTCACCGAGCGCGCCGACCACCCGACGTTTCGCGGCATTGTCGCGGCCGAAGGCGGACACATGATCATGGGTCGGGGAGCGCTGCCGATTGTTCGCGACGGGGCCGTCGAAGGCGCGTGCGGCGTTGGCGGTGGCACCGGCGAGGAAGACGAAATCTGTGCGCGCGCTGGCGTTGATCTGCTCTAGCGCCGACCCGTTTTGTCCCACACCCTTCACCTGATTTCTATAGATCGTTGCGCCTGACAGGAGCTCTGCCAATGACAAAATTACCGGTATTCCCTTGCCGTCATCAGGCGAACGGATTGGCCTTGAAGAATGCTGCATTTGGCGGGCGGGCGGCGGAGATTCTCGGCGCCGAGGCGTTTGCCGAGGCGAAGGGCGAAATTACCGTTTGGCCCGGCTATGCGCCGACACCATTGCTGCGGCTTAACGGCCTGGCGAGCGCGCTTGGCCTCGGCACACTGCATTACAAGGACGAGGGCCAGCGTTTCGGTTTGAAGAGCTTCAAGGCGCTGGGCGGCGCCTATGCGGTGCTCAAGGTTTTGCGTCGCGAATTGGCCGAACGAAATATCCGCATCGCCGGCGTTACCGAGCTGTTGTCGGCGGATCATCAATCGGTGACGTCTGGCATTACCGTCTGCTGTGCCACCGACGGCAATCATGGCCGCTCCGTTGCGTGGGCGGCGCAGATGTTCGGCTGTGGTAGCGTGGTCTACCTGCATGAAGGTGTGAGCGAGGGGCGGGCGAATGAAATAGCCGCCTATGGCGCGCGAATCCGGAGGGTTTCCGGCAGTTACGACGATTCGGTCGAGGTCGCCGCCACTGAAGCCAGCGAACAGGGCTGGTTCGTCGTCTCCGACACCTCCTGGGAGGGCTATGAGGAAGTGCCGGCCTGGGTAATGCAAGGCTATATGGTGATGGCGGAAGAGATCGCCGGGCAATGGCCGGGAGGATTGGAATCACATGACAGCGTGCCGAGCCATCTTTTCATTCAAGGTGGCGTTGGTGGCTTGGCAGCCGGAGTGGCCGGTCAATTCTGGCGCCTGCTCGGCGCGGCGCGGCCGCGCACGGTGGTGGTCGAGCCGGAGCGCGCGGATTGTATCGCGCGTACCATGCGGGCCGGTGAACCGACAATGGTGCCGGGCGATGTCGAGACCTTTATGGCTTGTCTGGCCGGGGCGAATATATCGCCGTTGGCGTGGCAGATATTGCGCGACTGCGCTGACGAAGCGCTCATTGTTCCGGATATCGCAGCAGAAGAGACCATGCGCATCCTGGCGGTAGGAGTCGGCGGCGACCGCCCGATCGTGGCCGGCGAATCGGGTTGCGCCGCGACCGCAGCACTGATTTCAGCGTGCGGCAACGACACCATGCGCAAGACCCTTGGGCTTGACGAAAGTTCGCGCGTCCTCGTGATTGGCAGCGAGGGTGCCACGGACCCCGAAATCTATCGCCAGGTGGTCGGGCGGACGCCCGACCAGGTCGCCGGCGCAAACTGATTAGAGCGCGGCGGTGGTGATGCGAGGCTGGCAGCCGAGCTCCTGGGCGAGCGTGCGGAAGCGGCTCTGCACCACGTCTCCGACCAGCACATCGGCATGGTCGGGCAGCTCCAGCATTAGCCTGTCGCCATCGCGCCGGAGAGCTGTTTGTTCGAGCAGCGATATGACGCCGCCAGAAAAGGTATAGGCCAAGCGCATGGCAAGGCCAGCGGCCTTCGCGCGGCTCGATTCCACGTCGCCGAGCAGGCCATGCAGGAAGTCCGCGCGGAGTTTTTCGCTCACTTTGGCATGGCGCGAGGCGACAGCCAGCGCCATGTAGGCGCGGCCCGGGTGATCGATGCCAATCAACGGATAGCGCAGAATTCGCAGCAGCGCATGTTCGGCCCGGTAATCGGGATGCTCCGACCATTCGAGATCGGCCAACAGACAGGCGGCGCGGCGCAGGCGCGCCTGGTCCTGAGTTTCATCCGCAAATGCCGGAGACATCCAGCGGAACAGCGCATCGCCGTCGGCGGTGGCGCGGCCGGTCATCTCGGCCAGATTTCGGCACGCGGCGATGAGCGGGTCCTTCGCCTTCAAGGAATCGGGCAGGCGGTCGAAAATCAACCCTTCGCGCACGCCATAGGCCGAAAACAGCACGCTTGAGACACCGGAGTTCTCGATCAGTCGTTTCAGCAGCATATTGGCGAATGGAATGGACGCTGCCCGCGCTTCCTCGAGGCCGGCAAATCCCGACAGGGCGTGCGGCGTCAGTAAGGCGATTCGCCCAGCGAATTCGAGCGCCGATTTGGCCGTGATCTCGTAGTGATGGGTGATACTTAGTGGATAATCGACCCGGCGCATATGCATGCGTGCCCAGCTCCGCCATGCCCCGCCGACCGCATAGAACGTACCGCCGCGCGCTGATTGCAACCACCCCATACGGGCGAGATGGTGTTCAATGTCGTCGCGATCGCCGCCCTTTGGATTGGCCTTGTCTGGACCGCAAACCATGCGCAGCGGGCCGATCGGCAACGTCGCTTGCCGTAGGTTTTCGCCGCCCTGGAGATGCGCGATTTCCAGGCTGGCGCCGCCGAGATCGCCCATGATGCCGCTCGCGTGCGGTATTTCCGCGAGCACGCCGAGCGCCGAAAGGCGGGCTTCTTCCTCGCCACTGATAATGCGCACGCGAATACCGCAATCACGCTCAACCGCCGCGACGAAGTCCCGCCCGTCGCGAGCCTCGCGCACCGCTGCGGTGGCGATGGCGTTGATATCCGTCACGCCCATGGCGGCAGTTAGCGCGGAGAAGCGGCGCACGCTGTCATGCGCCTGCTTGGCGCCCTCGGGATTGAGACGGCCCGTTGAATCGAGGCCCCGGCCGAGGCCGCACAGGACCTTTTCGTTGAATATCGGGATCGGCGCGCGCTTGGCCGCGTCATAGACCACCAGGCGAACTGAATTAGAGCCAATATCGATAACGGCAACCGGCGATTTGGTGTCCGAACCCTGGACCCAAGAGGCCGGCGCGATAGCGCTCAATTTACGCAACGCTGGCTGCTGCGGGTTATGAAAATGGTAACATAAATCATGGCTTCGAAGCCCGCTTGGCACTTGATCGCGAGCGGAGTTTAGTAGCCCTGAGCCGATTGGCAACAGAATTGCATTGCCGCTGGCGGCTATGCTCATATCGACCCAGCCGATATCGTTCGGCCATTTTATAGAACATGCCCACAAGATCGGAACGCCTGACCATGACTGCCGAAATCAACCATAGCGTCGCCCAACTGGCGGAAAGCCAGATTCGTCAGATCATGGAGCTTGGTCACAAAATGGAAGATGTGATTGGACTATGGTTTGGCGAGGGAGACGAACCAACACCGGATTTTATTAAGCAAGCGGCGGTGCAAGCGCTAGCCGACGATAAGACCTTCTATGTGCCGAATAGTGGCGTGCCAGAATTACGCCAGGCGATTGCAGATTATATGAGCGGCCTGTATCGGCGCCCGGTGGCGATCGATCGCATTACCGCCACGACGTCCGGCATGCACGGCATCATGCTAGCCTATCAGACGATTCTCGATCCCGGCGACACGGTGGTCATTATCGGGCCGATTTGGCCCAACGCTGTACACGCGGCCGAAGTGTTGAGCGCCAAGGTCCGCGTCGTGCCGCTGCGCGAAGTGGCCGGCGAATGGACGATCGATTTGGATGAGCTGTTCGATGCACTCGGCAGGGGCGTCAAAGCGCTTTTTATCAATTCACCCAACAATCCGACTGGATGGATGGCGGAGCGCGCGGACCTAGAAGCAATTTTCGCTTTCTGCCGCACCCGTGGTATCTGGATGGTGTGTGACGATGTCTATGCCCGTCTGGTTTATGACGGGCGCACCCTGGCGCCGTCTATCGCCGAGTTGGCCGAACCGGACGACCGCGTAATCATCATCAACAGTTTTTCAAAAAACTGGAACATGACGGGATGGCGGCTGGGATGGATCACCGCGCCGCCAGATCTATTGCTCACTTTGGCAAAATTGACGGAGTACAACATCGCCGGGCCAGCCACTTTCGTGCAGCATGCCGGCATCGTCGCGCTGCGCGACGGTGAAGCGCATGTCGCGCGATCGCGCGCCGCCTTCGAGGAACGGCGCGATCTCGTCTATCGCCGCTTGTCGTCTCTCAACCGCATCGGCATGGTTAAACCGAAGGGCGCGTTCTACGCTTTTTTCTCGGTCGAGGGGGAAACCAACAGCCTCGCATTTGCCAAGCGACTATTAGACGATGCCGGCGTCGGCTTGGCGCCGGGAACGTCCTTTGGAGACGTTGGAGAAGGTTATTTACGCCTGTGTTTTGCCGCACGCCCCGCGTTGCTCAACCGGGCCATGGACCGCCTGGAGCGGGTACTCGGCTAGCGCCGCGGGCACCGCCCCGGATAGGAGAGGAACAACATGAACGAACATCAGCAACCCTCGATGCATGAACTGGCGGACCGCCTTTTCACCGAAAACAAAACGCGGACGCCGTTTCGCCCGATCCGCGACGCCTTGCGGCCGGCAACCATGGCAGCCGGATATCAAGTGCAGGACCTGTTGAATGCGCGCTATACCGAGGACGGACGCGGCTCAATCGCCGGCTATAAGGTGGGCTTAACCTCCGAGAAAATCCGCGAATTGTGCGGCGTGCACGAGCCGATCGCCGGCACGATCTTTCAATCCACCGTGCACCGTTCTCCGGCAACTTTGAATTTGGCCGATTTCATGCATCTCGGCATCGAATTCGAGCTTGCGGTCGAAATCGCCAAGGATGTGCCGCTCGATGCGCTGCCGCTCGACGCAGAATCCGTACGTAGCTATGTGGCGGCTTGCGTGCCGGCTTTCGAATTGATCGAGGACCGCAACGCGGACTATAGCGAGTTGGATGCGCTCTCGATTATGGTCGACAACAGCTGGTGCGGCGGCATTGTGCTCGGCCAAGCGGTCGGGGATTGGCGGGCGTTGGACTTCAAAACCAACTCGGTGGCGATGTATTTGAACGATGCGTTCGTTGAGAGCGGAGTGACCGGCGACGCCATGGGTCATCCCTTCGAATCCGTGGCTTGGCTGGCCGGTCTATTGGCCGGGCAGGGCAAGCAGCTCCGCGCCGGCATGATTGTCATGACTGGCTCCACGTTGGCCACGCGGTTCTCTGAGGCTGGCGAAGAGTTCCGCTATGAAATTGAGGGTTTGGGGAGCGTTAGCGCGGCTCTGTCGTAGCGTCGCCTAGCGGTAAAATTGTGCGTTGAGCGGGTGAGGGGAATCGAACCCCCGTCACAAGCTTGGGAAGCTTACGCTCTACCATTGAGCTACACCCGCATGCAGCACAACGATAGTGAAGTTTCCCCCCTCGAAGCAAGCGGCGTCTCTGCTGCCGCCGGACACCGAGAATTGAACTGCCTTGATTTTGCAGGTAGCTCTATGGACACCATTCTGGGGCAAGCGGCCGATTCGGCGGCACTAATCAAATCTGATCGAAAGTTCGATGCATCAGCCTGAACCGTCCGATAGCCTGACTCTGGATCCGCGAAAATTCAGAAACCCCAAGCGTACCGCCGATGGTCAAGAGCGCGCCGAGGTGGCGTTCAAACGCCTGCGCACCTTGTGGTTCAACACTGGCACGCTGTGCAACATTACCTGCGAAAATTGTTATATCGAATCGAGCCCGCGCAACGACCGCCTGGCGTATTTGACTCGCGCCGACCTGCATAAATTTTTAGACGAGTTGGACGGTCCAGCATGGGACGCCGAGGAGATTGGCTTCACCGGCGGCGAGCCTTTCATGAACCCAGAGATTCTTGATCTTTTGGGCGACAGCCTGGCACGCGGCCATCGCGTTCTGGTCCTGACCAATGCCATGCGCCCCCTGCTGCGGCATAAACAAGGCTTGCTCGACCTCAAGGCCGAATACGGCGCAAATCTCGTCTTACGTATCTCGATCGATCATTATGGCGAAACGCTGCACGATGTGGAGCGCGGCGCCGGCTCGTGGCAACGTATGATGGAAGGTTTTCTCTGGTTGGCGCGATCGGGATTTTCCTTGAGTGTGGCGGGCCGTACCCTTTGGCACCAGAGCGAGGCTGAACTGCGCGCCGGCTATGCGACGTTATTCGTCGAGCATGGCGTCGCCCTTGATGCGGAAGATGCGGAAAGCTTGGTGCTGTTCCCCGAAATGGATGCCGGGCGCGACGTGGCCGAGATTACCAGCGCCTGTTGGGGCATATTGGGTGTAGATGAGGCTGGCATGATGTGCGCGACATCGCGCATGGTGGTGCGGCGCAAGGGCGCGGCGCAGGCGGCTGTGGTTGCGTGCACGCTGTTGCCCTACGCACCAGAATTCGAACTTGGCAAGACGCTGGCGGCGGCAACACAGCGTCCGGTAAGCCTCAACCATCCACATTGCGCCAGGTTTTGCGTCCTCGGCGGTGGTGCTTGCAGCGCCACAGTAGGAGACGGTTAGGGCGCCGCCCCTTGACGGCGCGCGCAATACGTGGTTTTCAACCTTTTACGACCGTGGCGATTTGAGCCGACCGGCTTGCGGCCACGTTAAACATCCCGCTAAAAGGTCGAAGCCAGTATGAGCCCTGACCTTGACCCGTCGGGGTTTTTTATTGGAGGTGCTGCAAGATGGCGAAGCCTACAGATACTCAAGAAATTCAAGAAGAACAGTGGCGCCCGGCGACCCGCATGGTACGCGGCGGCACGCGGCGTACGGAGCATGGCGAGACCAGCGAGGCCATATTTATGACCTCGGGCTATGTTTATGACGACGCGGGACAGGCCGAGGCGCGCTTCAAAGGCAACGCGCCGGGCTTCGTCTATTCGCGCTTTGGAAATCCCACAGTCGCCATGTTTGAGCGCCGCCTCGCCCTGATCGAGGGTGCCGAGGCATGTAAGGCGACCAGCACGGGGATGGCGGCCGTGTTTGCCTCCCTTATGGCGCAATTGCGGGCCGGCGATCACATCGTTTCGTCGCGCGCCTTGTTCGGCTCCTGTCTCTACATCGTGAGTGAATTGTTGCCGCGCTATGGCATCGAGGTGACGCTGGTCGATGGCACGGATCTGGATCAATGGCGCGCCGCATTTCGCCCAGACACGCGTTGCGTCTTTCTAGAATCGCCGTCAAATCCTGGGCTCGAGATTATCGATCTCAAAGCGGTTTCGGAGATGGCGCATCAAGTTGGCGCGCGACTTGTCGTGGATAATGTGTTCGCCACGCCCCTGTTGCAGCCCGCCCTGCAGCTCGGCGCCGATATCGTGGTGTATTCGGCAACCAAACATATTGACGGGCAGGGCCGCTGTTTAGGCGGCGCGATCCTCTCCAGCCAAGCCTTCGTCGATGAGGAGTTGCTGCCTTTCATACGCCATACGGGCCCCTCTCTAAGTCCATTCAACGCCTGGGTTTTGCTGAAAGGCCTGGAAACACTGGAACTGAGGGTGGAGCGCATGTGCGCCAACGCCCTCAAAGTTGCAACTTTCCTCGAGGGCCGGAGCGGGGTCGCGCGGGTGCTCTATCCCGGGCTTGCGAGCCATCCGCAATATTCGCTCGCAAAACGCCAGATGAGCGCTGGAGGGACAATTGTCAGTTTCGACGTGGCCGGTGGCAAAAATGCGGCCTTTGCCGTTCTCGACCGGCTCCGACTGATCGATATTTCCAATAATCTTGGAGATTCGAAAAGCCTGATTACCCATCCAGCGACGACCACCCACCAGCGTTTGCCACCCGAGGACCGGGCGACGCTCGGGATTGGCGATGGCTTGGTGCGTCTTTCCGTCGGGCTAGAGGATGTCGAAGACATCAAAATCGATCTTGCTCAGGCTCTGGACGTTCTGAGCAGCTAGCAGGCGGCGGTGGCCCGGTACTGGACAAACTGGGCGCGTACCACAATATTAAACCGGCGCACGGCCGGAGAAGCGCATATCATAGGGGCCGGCGCATAGTGGGCGACATCATGTATCAGAAAATGACAAATTCGGTTGAAATCACGGTTCGACCTTTTTACTTGGACGAGCAGTCAGAGCCGGACAATAATCACTATGTTTGGGGCTATCATGTGACGATTCACAATCACAGCCCCCTGACAGTGCAACTGTTGAACCGCTATTGGCGCATTACCGACGGAATAGGCCAGGTGCAGGAAGTGCGCGGCCCCGGGGTGGTTGGCGAACAACCGGTCCTGGCGCCGGGAGAAAGTTTTGAATATACCAGCGGTTGTCCGCTATCGACGTCGTCCGGCATTATGGTCGGCTTTTATGAAATGGAAGTGGACGGCGGCGAGCGTTTTGAAGCTATGATTCCGACTTTTTCGCTGGATGACCCTAATCAGCAAGTGAGACTCAATTGAAGTCCGTTAAAAGTCGCGCCGCTGTGAGTTGCAAGGGCGTGAATTAGGCGATAGACATTGCCCGCGTCCCCGCCGCCCTAGGCAGGACTGGCGTTATACCCCACAATTTATTTGCCTATAGGAGTGGTGTCTTGAGCAAACACGTAACAAATGATTCCAGCTCGGCGGGCTCTTCCGCCCCTATCGATCAACGACCCACTAGAGATGAGGCGTGCGCCGCCGTGCGGACTCTGATCCAGTGGGCCGGAGACGACCCTGACCGCGAGGGCTTGTTGGAAACGCCCGACCGAGTCGTTCGTTCCTATGAAGAATTTTATTCTGGGTATGGCCAGGATCCGATGGAAATCTTGAAGAAGACCTTCGAGGAGACCAACGGGTACGACGAAATGGTGGTGCTCAAGGATATTGAAATCAGCTCCCATTGTGAGCATCACATGGCGCCCATTATCGGCCGTGTGCATATTGGCTATTTGCCTGATAAGAGCGTCGTCGGCATCAGCAAACTGGCCCGTATCGTGGATGTTTACGCCCGGCGTTTACAGATCCAGGAAAAAATGACTGCGCAAATCGCAGACGCGCTGGATGAAGTGATCCATCCGCGCGGAGTCGGCGTCGTGGTCGAGGCGGCGCATCACTGCATGACGACACGCGGCATCCAGAAACGAGGCGTTATGATGGTGACGAGCCGCATGCTCGGATCGTTTCGTTCCGATCCGAAGACCCGGCGCGAATTCCTCGCCTTCATCGGACATGCGCTCGGAAAGGCCTCCAGCTAACGATCTTCGTCCGCCAGGTAGGCGATTGCCCGAACCACGCATAAGTTTCCTTCCGCTTACGCTGGAGCATTTGCTGAATGGGCTCGGTTAAAGATTTTCGCCCCATATTCTTTGTAATTGGGGTTCTGCTGACGACGGTCGCGCTGGCTATGTTGTTGCCTGCGATCGCTGACGCTATCGCTGGCAATCGGGACTGGCGGGTTTTTCTTGCCGCCGCCATGTTCACGCTGTTCATCGGCGTCGCCATGGCCTTGGTCAACCGTACCGGCGAAGCGAATTTGAGCGTCAAGCAGGCGTTCATCCTCACCACGTTCAGCTGGATAATCATTTCGGCCTTCGCCGCGCTGCCCTTCGTCTTTTCCGATTTGGGCCTGAGTTACGGCGACGCTTATTTTGAGGCGATGTCCGGCCTGACAACCACCGGCTCGACCGTCATCATTGGGCTCGATGATGCACCGCCGGGAATCCTATTGTGGCGCGCGCTCCTCCAATGGTTGGGAGGTATCGGCATCATCGTTACGGCGATCGCAATTTTGCCGATGCTCAATGTGGGCGGTATGCAATTGTTCCGCGCTGAATCCTCTGACCAGTCGGAGCGGGTGCTGCCGCGCACGGCGCAGCTCGCCGGAGCCATTTTCTCGGTGTATCTGGTACTGACCGTGATCAATTCGCTAGCCTACTGGCTGGCCGGTATGACCGCGTTCCAGGCGATCTGCCACGGCATGACCACCATCGCCACCGGCGGCTATTCAACGTCAGATCGCTCCCTGGGATTGTTCGACAGTCCGACGATCGAAGCCATTGCCATCGTCTTCATGATATTGGGCTCGTTGCCGTTTGTGCTCTATCTGCAAGCCGTGCGTGGCGGCGCCAAGCGCTTGTGGCGTGATACGCAGGTGCGGTGGTTTATGGGAATCCTACTGGTCGCGCTGTTGGCGCTTTCGGGCTGGCTCTGGCTGTCAAGCGGCATGGCAGTGGACGATGCGGTGCGTTATGCCGCCTTCAATGCCGTTTCGATTTTAACCGGAACCGGCTATTCCTCGGCCGATTTCGGCAGTTGGGGCAGTTTCGCTTTGCCGGCCTTTACCGTGCTGATGTTTATCGGCGGCTGTACCGGCGGGACCACTGGCGGCATCAAGGTGTTTCGCTTCCAGGTGCTTTACGCAACCGCGCGGGTGCAAATCAATCAATTGATCCAGCCGCATGGCGTTTTTCCCATGAAGTATAACCATCGGCCCATTCCGGAAACTGTGCCGGGCGCCGTGATGGGATTCTTTTTTCTTTTCGTTGTCAGCTTCGCCGTATTGGCCATGGCGCTTTCGCTGATGGGGCTCGATTACATTACCAGCATTTCCGGCGCTGCCACGGCGCTCGCCAATGTTGGACCCGGGCTCGGTCCCGTCATCGGCCCAACAGGCACATTTCAATCCCTGCCCGAAGCGGCCAAATGGTTGCTGTCCTTCGCCATGTTGTTGGGACGCCTGGAGCTGTTTACGGTTTTGATTTTGATTGTGCCGAGATTCTGGCGCGACTAGGACAACTAAGAGCCGGATTTCCCCTGCCGCGCCGCGCCGAATGACCAGTAACGGACAAACAGGGCGGTAATGTCGCCCTGCACGGCCAACAGCACCGGCACCAGAATCAGCACGATCACCGTCGAGCCTAACAAGCCGAATACGATGGTCACGGCCATAGGTTTGAGAAACTGGGCTTGAAGGCTGGTTTCGAACAACAGCGGCAACAGTCCGAACATTGTCGTAACCGACGTCAAAATAACCGCGCGCAGCCTGTCGCGCGCGCCACCGACAAGGGCTTCCGTGAGGGATTCGCCGTTGCCGGTGCGGGTTTGAATGGCGCGTACCAGAATAATCGAATCATTTACGACGATTCCCGACAGGCCGAGCAGGGCGACCAAGCTGAGAACAGAGACGTCATAGCCGAGCACAAGATGCCCGATTATCGCGCCGATGATACCAAAGGGGATCACCGCCATGACAAATAGCGGGCGGATATAACTTGAGAATATCGCCGCCAAAATCATGTAAATCGATATCAATGCGATCAGCGCGCCGAGTTTCATATCGCCTAGGGTACGCTGTTGCTCTTCCGCCTTGCCGCGAAACTCGGCGTTCGCGCCGTACTGCCGCATCAGCGCATGTAATCCTTCCTGTTCCAGGGCCTGGATTACCGCGTCGCTGGTGTTTAGGCGCTCGTCGACCTCCGCCGTGATGCTCGCGGTTCTGAGGCCGTCCTCACGGCGGATACGGGCAAATCCGGTTTTTTCACGGAATGCGACCACTTCGGAGAGCGGCACTTGCTGGCCGCCTGGACTTAACAGATAGAGACCTCGCAAATCCGCTTCGCTCAAGGATTCGCGGTCATAAAGTACCCGCACCGTAATTTCCTCGTCGCCGCGGGCGAAGCGCTTGGCGATCGCACCTTCAAATGCATTGCGCACTTGGCGCCCAACGCTTTCGGTGTTGAAGCCGAGCGCACGGCCACGCGGCGTCACCTCGATTATTGCCTCTTGTTTGCCGTAAGGCAGGTCATCATTCACGTCGCTCACGCCGGGAAAGCGTTCGAGAAGGGCGCGCGCTTCGAGCGCCGCCGCCTTGAGATCATCCAGCGATTGACCGCTGAGGCGGAGCTCGATTTCCCGCCCCGGCGGGCCGGATTGCTCCTCGATCACGGTAAAGTTCTCGACGCCGGCCATCAGGCGGGTTTCATCGCGCCAGGTGTTGAGTAGTTCTTGGGTGCGCACCGCGCGGCTATCCGAGGGCACAAGCTCGACCCGCATGCCGACAATGTGATCGCCGCTGCCTAGAAAGAAGCCGTCGGAGCGCCCGACCGGTTTTCCGAGCTGCCCTATACTGACGACGATAAGCTCGCCTTTGCCGCCGGTAAGCGTCTGCTCGCTGGCCCGGAGCGCGCGTTCGAGCTCTTGCAACATGGCAAAACTGGTTTCGCGCTTGGTCCCTTCAACAAATGCGACGTTGGCATAAACCGTATCGGACTCTGGGGAGGGGAAAAAGACGAAGCCGATCCGCCCGCCGGCCATGAGGCCGAACACCAACACCAACAGGGCGACGCCGAAGCTAAGCGAGAGGTAGCGCCAGGCCACGCAAGTCCGAACGAAGCGTTCAAAGTGGCCATCGCGAAACGCCTCGAAGCGCGGATTGAACCAGCGCGCGAAGCGATTTTCGTGCCGCGGATCGTGGCGCAGTGCCCCGCGAAGGTGTCCGGGCAGGATGAAAAAACATTCGATCAAGCTGGCAATCAGGACCGCGATGATGACCATCGGAATCGCAAAGATGATTTGGCCGATGATATCGGACACCAAAAATAACGGAAGAAAGGCCGCGAGGGTGGTCAACGTGGCCGCGATCACCGGCGCCAGCATGTGCTTGGCACCGATTTCGGCGGCTCGCGTGGGCGAATCGCCGGCCGCGCGCCGGGTCACCGAATGTTCGCCGACGACAATCGCATCGTCGACGATGATGCCGATGGCCATAATCATGGCGAACAAAGAGACCATATTGATTGACTGGCCCATCAGCGCCATCGCCGCCAGAGTTGCCAACATGGCGACGGGAATGCCCACGGCCACCCAAAATGCGACGCGCCCGCTCAGAAAGACAAACAAGACCGCAACGACCAACAACAACCCGCTGGCGCCGTTTTTGAGCAACAGATTGATGCGGTCGTTAATCGCCTCCGCCACATCATTATATTGCTCGAGCTTCAAATTGGGCGGCAGGGTCGGCCGGATTTCGCGCACATACTCATCGAGAAACGTCGCTTGCTCCAAGGCGTCGGAGGCAGGTGCGCGTTGGACCTGAAGCTCTATGGCGGCCTCTCCGCCACGGAAGACAAGCGGATCGTCCTTATTGAAGCGATTCGTGATGTGGGCGATCTCACGTAGATAAATCTTTTCCCCATTGTCGAGCGCCCGCACCTCGATGTGCCCTAGGGCCTCAGCGGTTTTCGCCAGGCCGAGACTGCGGATTTGCTTATCGGTGCCGCTCGGGACAATGCCGGAGGGCAAGTCGAGCGAACTTTGGCGAATGCTGGCTGCGATGTCCGCCACTTCGAGAT
This sequence comes from Pseudomonadota bacterium, assembly GCA_027624955.1. Classification (NCBI taxonomy): domain Bacteria; kingdom Pseudomonadati; phylum Pseudomonadota; species Pseudomonadota bacterium. Next base: position 23,556 of record JAQBTG010000032.1, on the reverse strand, counting down.
CCAGCTGGCGCATGGTTCGCGGTTGCAATTCCGCCCATATCTCTTCGCGCCTGGCGCCGGCCAGTTCAACCCGATCAACTCCTTTTGCCAACAGGCCCTCACGGATGTCCTTGGCGAGCGATTTGAGCGAACTCTCGGGATAGGGGCCTGACAGCACTATCCGGCCGATGGGTTCATTGCTAAATACCCGCTGAATAACTGGCTTCTCGCTGTCTTCCGGCAGGGTGGTAATTTGCGCGATTTCCGATTCCACGTCACCCAGAGCCGCTTGAAGATCGGTGCTTTGTTGAAACTGGATGGCGACCAGGCCGATCCCTTCTGACGACATCGAAGAAACGCGATAAACATTATCGAGAAAGCGCACCTTCGGTTCGATTGCACCGATGATGTTGGCGTCGATGTCCTCGGCGCTGGCGCCGGGCCATTCGACGCTCACGGTGACCCAGTCGACGGTGAATTTTGGAAAAAACTGGGTGTTCAATTGGCCGAGAGAAAACAGGCCTATGACGATTAGAAACACCATCAAAAGGTTGGCGGCCGTGCGATGGCGCAAGAAAACGCCGATCAAATCACGCCGCGGCGATTTCATCTGGCCGCGACTTTCACTCCCGGGCCGATGCCGGGGAAGCGCGTGGTCGCAACGATTTCGCCATGCACGAGTTCGCCGCGCACCAGAACATCGTTGCCGATGCGCGCCGCCAACTCAACCAAGCGCGTCTGCAAGCGCCCGTCGACGACCACGTAAATTCTTTCATCTGCGTGCAGGGCGCTTTCCGGCAGGCGGACGACTTGGCGATAGAGACGGTCGCTAAGATACACTTCGACGAACGCGCCGGGGCGGAGCGATGTGCGCGCTTCTGTCATGTCAATTCGGGCATACGCCTGGACGCCGCCGCTTGCCGCATTGATTTCTGCGCCGACGCGGGCGATTTCAGCGTCATATTGAAACATCTCGGTTCCGACCCGCCACACCACGCGCGCCGCGCGTTTCAGCAAGCCCTCCGGCGCGTTGATGAGGCGGCCAAACTCATCGTCGCTGAGATGAAACTTGGCTTCGAGTTGGCCTAGGTCGATCAACCGCGCCACCTGCCCGTTGACCGGGAGGCTCTTGCCGATGGCGGCGCCGGTTTCGGTCAAATAGCCGTCGAAGGGCGCCAGTAAGCGTGTGTTGCGCAGGTCGCGCCGCGCCCGTTTTAGAGCCACTTCGGCTTGCGCGATCACCGCCTGCTGGCGTTCCGCACTGGCGCGTAGCATTTGCAGATTGCGTTCGCTCAGGGCGACGGTTCGCGCCCGCTCGTTGCGCGCGAGTCGGGCATCGTCTAATGCTTTTTCGGAAATGACCTTGTCCTTGGCCAGCACTTCGCGGCGCTGTAACTCGCGCTCGGCAATTTCGAGCTGTTCCCGGTCATAGGTGATATTGCTCAATTCGGCGTCGATTTGCGCCCTAATTTCAGTCAATCGGGCGCCGACTTCCATGACCTGGGCCTCTCCCGAAGCCACCGCGGCATCAAATTCGAAGGGGTCGATCTGGGCCAGAAGATCGCCCTTGCGAACCCATCCACCATCGACAAAATTCTCGCCTACAGCGACAATTTGGCCGGCGACGAGCGCTCGCATTTCGACATCACGCTGGGCGACGATTTCGCCGTAAGCCCGCAATTCGGGCCGGCGGTCGGCGACTGCCGCGGCGGTAGTGGAAATTAACCAAACGCGTTCTACGGGTGCTTCGGGCCCGAGTTGCGGCTTTGTTGCTTGTAGATATCCAGCGACGGCCACGGCGCCAACGAGCACAAGAAGCGGAAGCGCAATTTTCAGGATTTGTTGGCGGCGGGCCAAAACGCAAGCTTTTCAGTTATTTCGAGGCTGCTTCTGCCCACGCTATATGGGGTATCGGCGATGTTAATGCAATGTTCCGCCAGGTGAAACTGCTAGGCCAAAGCCGTTCTTGAATTGTCGGGAGTGGGAAGCGAAAATCACACCCCGCAGCCAAACATTGGAATCCCTCACATGCCCGAAAAACGATACAGCTCCGTCGATATGATCAAAAAGCTAGTGTCCTTCGATACCACCAGCCGGGCGTCTAATTTGGAGCTAATAGATTTCGTCGTGAGCCATCTTTCTTCGCTCGGCGTTGAATCTCACTTGATCCATAGTGAAAATGGTGAAAAGGCCAATCTTTACGCCACCATCGGGCCGCGGGATGTGCCTGGCATTGTTCTTTCGGGACATACCGATGTGGTTCCGGTGGACGGGCAGGCTTGGGATACCAACCCTTTCGAAGTTGTTGAAAAAGATGGCCGGCTGTTTGGGCGGGGCACCTCGGACATGAAAAGTTTTATCGCCATCGCTCTGGCCATGGCCCCCGACTTTGCCAGCACAAAACTGAAAACGCCGATTCACTTTGCGTTGTCGTTTGATGAGGAAGTGGGTTGTTTGGGCGCGCCGCTGATGATCCAGAAGATGGATGAATTTGGCGCCAAGCCGTTTGCGGTGATTGTCGGAGAACCGACAAAAATGTCGGTCGTCAACGCGCATAAAGGGGTGTGCAGCTTTTTCACCACGGTAACCGGCCTGGAACGCCATTCAAGCGAAACCCACCGCGGCGTCAACGCTATCGCATACGGCGCCGAACTGATTGCATTCCTAACGACGGTTGGCGAGGAAATGCGTGATGAGCGGAGCCACGACGAAAGCGGATTTGATCCGCCCTACACGACCGTTCATGTGGGCACGATGCATGGTGGAACGGCCCAGAACATCGTACCGCTCACTTGTACCTTTAGTTGGGAATACCGCCTGATGCCCGGCGAGGATGCGAACGAAATTAGAAATCGTTTTCAGACGCATGTAGATGACGTCGTATTGCCGAAGATGCATGCGGTCGACAAATCGACCGGAATAAACACTGAGGTGCGTGCCTTTGTACCCGGGTTGGCGCCGGAGGACGGCTCACCGGCGGAAGCGCTCGTGCTCGCGTTGGCGCGCAAGAATACGACCGAAGTGGTTGCCTATGGAACCGAGGCCGGACAGTTCCAACAAGCGGGCAACCCGGCTGTGGTCTGCGGACCTGGCAGCATCGCGCAAGCGCATAAGCCAAACGAGTTTATCGACCTGAGCGAAGTGCGCGCCTGCGAGCAATTTATGCGTCGATTGTTGGAAGAGGTCTGCGCCGCCTAACGATAATACTGCGTCAAACTTGGATGATGCGCTCCGCCGGCAGGGTCACGATGGCGCAAGTGCCGACCCCCGGTTCGCTCTCAAGTATTAAATCGCCGCCATGCAGTTGTGCCAACGAGCGCGACAACGGCAGGCCAAGCCCTGTGCCCTCGAACTTTCGGCTGAGCGCGCTGTCGACCTGTCCAAACAAGGAGAAAGCTTCGGCGATATTTTCTTTGGCGATGCCGATGCCGGTGTCGCGTACCCGGATCACGACTCCCACTTGAGGGTCGATCTCTGCTTCGACCGTGATCGTTCCCTGTTCGGTGAACTTTACGCCGTTCGACATCAGGTTGAGAATGATCTGCTTTAATCGCATGGGATCGGCGCTGATTTGCGGGAAGTCGCTCGGGATTTTCGTTTCCAGCTTGACCCCGGTTTGTTTGGCCCGCTCCGCCAACAGGCGTGTGCAGGATGCGATAATATTAGCCAAACCAAGCGGCCGGTTGTCCAATTTTATCTTGCCGGCTTCCGCTTTGGAGAAATCGAGAATGTCGTTGATGAGGCCGAGCAAATGCAGGCCGTTATCATGGATATCGAGTGCGTAGCTATTATATTGCTGGCTGCCGAGCGGCCCCAGCACCTCATCTTTAATAATTTCCGAAAATCCGATAATGGCGTTGAGCGGCGTCCGCAGTTCATGGCTCATGTTGGCGAGAAACTCGGATTTTGTCCGGTTGGCATATTCTGCCTGTTCACGCCCATGTCGGGCGAGCGCCTCAGCCTCAAGCAACTCTGCTTCACGGCCCTTCATGCGGGTGATATCAATCCAGGTCTCGATCACGCCGCTGTCTTCGGTCATTTCACTGACCACCTGCATCCAACGACCGTCCCTTAGCTGGAATTCGGATTCCTGCGCCGCCAATTCATTAAGCGCGAGCCGCTCTGCGACGAAGTCGTCGAGTTTGTCATCCGGACAACCAAAAATGCCGCGCCGTGCAGCGTCCTTGATGAGCCCCCGAAAATCGGCGCCCGGTGAGACCATGGCGCGGTCGGGGTGGATAATTTCCTCGAAATTGCTGTTGCACAGCAAAATTCGATCTTGTGAATCGCGTAGCACGAAGCCCTGGGGCATGGTTTCGACGGCGTTGACCAGATGGAGCTGGGCCTGGGTGGCACGATCTTCGGCTTCGGAACGGGCCGTGATGTCTTTGGCCGTGCCGCGATAGCCGATGAATTTTCCCGAGCGGTCATCGAACATGGGAAGGCCGCTCAATTCGAACAGGCGCGTCGTGTTGTCGCCGAGCGTCACACGGTAGGTAATATCACTAAACGGCACCCGGGACTCCGGCGCCGGATGGTCGCCTTTGTTGGCCTGTTCGAAGCCGTCGAACAATCCGATGTCAAAAAGATTCTTGCCGATTAGGGTCGGCGCTGGCATGTGCAAAACATCGGCCACCCGAGATGATACATAGGTAAAGCAGAATAGTTCATTCACCTCCCATACCCAATCTGAGGTCAGGCGGGCGATATCGTCAAAACGCGCTCGTGCCTGACCGCCGAGGCGCTGCGCCTCAGCTTCGCGGCTCTCATCGAAAATGAGGCCGGCGATTTCTTGGCCGCGGCCGCTATCGCAGCTCGAGCCGTGGGGCAACCGCCAGTAGCGGCCCCGCGTGGCGATGAAGCTGTCCTCGTTCCGATGCTGCTGCCGGTCCTCGAAAGGCCCTTCTTCGTTCAGAACGCGCAGCAGGAGTTGGTGTGGAATGATCGCCGCCTCGCCAACCTCACCAATGAGATTGGAATCGATCAACCGGGCGAGCGTTTGATAGGCAGAATTCGCGTAGAGCAGTTTGCCGCCCGCGTCGATAATGAGAGAAGCGGGGCCTCCTTCCGCCAACGCCTCCAACCAACGGCGAGACGGGCCATCGGCGTAGGGCGGCGCGGATTGCTCCGGCAAATCACTGCGCAAGTGAGCCTGCTGCATCACGGAATGCTTTCCCCCAACCTAAGCATTGTTTGATATTCGCTTTACGGCGAACAGGTAGTCCGAGCTTCGGCGCCAGCGCTTGAGAATGCGTTTTGCATCGTCTGGTTTGGATTTATCGTAGAGCGCCAGCAAACGATCCTTTTGTTCGCGCGTAACTTCTTGCTGCCGGTCTTTGGCTCGGCGTGACAGCTCAAACAGTTCGCTAAATGTCTCGCGGTCCAAATCGATGGCCCGACATAGCAGGACAAGCGCTTCACCGCCCGGCTCGAATAAAATGCGCCGCAGCAGTTTCAGCTTCAGCCCGGTGAGTTTGCAGAACGCCGATTCGAACAGCGAAATCTCGCCCTGGCGCAACGCCTTGACGAGAAAGGAAGCATCGACCTCGCCCAAATCGGAGAGCCGTTCGACAAGCTCATCGGCTTTCGTGGCGGGCGGAGACTCCTGCTGTTTCTTGCCGAATTGCTCTGATGTCGCGGTCTCGATCGCGTCGTCCAATTCGCCTAGATCGAGGCTGAATTTGTGGGATATATGTTTGCGGAGTGCCGCCGAAACCCACCACGACATACGCTCCGCCAATTCCGGCGGCAGATCAGGGCGCTGCACTAGAGGGTTTTGATAGGAATCAACGCGCTTGGATTCACTGACCAAATAATCCATCACATGGCGCGAAACCTTGGCGCCGTGATTGTTGAGCAGACTGGCAATGACGTCTTCCCGTCCGGTGTCCACCAACGCTTCGGACACGTCTTCGCTTAGATTTTTGCGCATCGAAATGGCGAGTTGATGCTCCATGGTCCGGTGCTTGATGGTTTCAATCAGGTCCGCATCTTGCAGGATGTTGCTCTCCATCAAGATAGGGTGGGCGACTTCATAGTCATCGTTAGCCAATTCAACGATCAGGGCATGCGGCGTATCGGTACGCTTCGACAATTTTTCTGCCAGGCTCTTGCGCAGTTTGAGCTCGACGTCATGCACGAGACGGCGCAGAATTTCGCTCATGAGCGCCCTTTCACGGTCGCTGACGCTGCTGCCATCGTCTAAAAATAGGTCGCGCATGTTTTCGAACAGGGATTGGCGGCCCGATGCCGATTTATCCTGGGCGAGCGCAAACATGTCCTCCAAGGACATATCTTCGGAGCCGAAAACTTTTGCAGCATTCGTTGACGGCATGACGCCTCCCTTGCTGTTCATGCGACCGTACATCGATCGCGCTAGACGAGCGGACGGGTTCCGCGTCATCTGGCCAAATCCTCACTCTCCATTTACCTACAGTTATGATTAAGGTTTTGCTAAAGCCGCCAGCTGAATTGCTATTAATTTGAAGTCGCGGACGATAATCGGCGGACACGGCCGGCGCATAGATTTCAGACGGGTAGACAGCCATACTGCGAAGTGAAAAAATGCCGTCCTGTTTTCAGGGAGATAACCATGCATAAAGTTGAGTTTTCGGAGCAGGTCTTGGCGCGTATTGCCCGGCGCCGAACCAAACTTCATATGTATGAGGAAATGGACGCCTCCCGCACTGCATTGGTGGTGGTCGATATGCAGACGGCGTTCGTCGCCAAAGAAGCTGCGGCGGAAATCCCGGTCGCGCGGGAAATCATTCCCAACATCAATGAATTGGCGTCTTGTGTTCGCGAAACCGGTGGTATCGTGGTGTGGGTGATATCGACTTACGGGCCCGACGAAGCGGACCGCTGGCCGACATTTTATAATGATGTTATGGACCCGGAGCCTGGCAATCGTTTCCGCGACGCGCTCAGCACGGGCGCGCCCGGACATACAATCCAGTCCGATATGGATTACCAGCCCAAGGATGTGGTTGTCGAGAAGAACCGTTTTGGTGCTTTCATTGGCAGCCAGGGCCGGCTCGAAGCGGAATTGCGCGGGCGCGGCATAGATACGTTGCTGATCACCGGAACCGTGACCAATATTTGTTGCGAAACCACCGCTCGGGAAGCTGCGGCCTTGGCGTTCAAGACCGTCATGGTGGAAGATGCCAATGCTGCCAGGAATGATGAGGAGCATAATGCGACCTTGTCGACCTTCTTGCAGGCGATGGGTGATGTGCTGCCTTGTCAGAAAGTGATGTCGGCGCTTCGAGCCAGCAGTGCCGGTGCGCCGGAAAATTCGGTGGAGCTGGCCAGTTGAGAATAATTTCACGGGGCTTCGCCGGCGTATCCCTGCGCCAGTTGGGCGCATGATGTTTCGCCGCACCATATTTTGTCTGGCGCTGGTTGTTCTGATGCAGGCTGGTTGGAATCCCGCGGCGCGGGCGTCTGAAACGGCGTCCGGATTTGTGCAGCAGTTGAGCAGTCAGGCGATTCACGTGCTTCGGGATGACAGTGAATCGCTAGCGCAAAGGGAAACCCAGTTTCGCGCGCTCCTTGTTGCGGGTTTCGACCTGAATCTGATCGGCCGATTCGTTCTTGGCCGTGCCTGGAATTCCGCCGATGAATATCAGCGCGAAAGTTACTTGCGCGCATTCGGCGAATTCATCGTGCGCAAATATTCCGCCATGTTGGGCGGCTATGCCGGTGAAACTATGACGGTGGTGTCTGAGCAGGCCTCGGGCGAGAAAGACATTCTCGTTCATACGCGCATCGACAGACCGAGCGGACCGCCGATCGAAGCACGTTGGCGCGTGCGGGCCCAAGGCGGCGCCCAGCGCATCATCGATGTGACGGTCGAGGGTATCAGTATGGCGGTAACGCAGCGCGCCGAATTTAAATCAGTGATTCAGCGTCATGGCATCGATGGGTTGATTCAAATCTTGGATGCGCAATCCAACAAATTAAGCGCGACCGCGGCCGCGAACTGACACTGGAGACAACGTGATGACAGCTTCAGAAATTCGAAGATCCGGAATGTACGCCGCTTTGCTGTGCCTTTCCCTCGCCCTGTCGGCGCCGGGCGCGCACGCCGATTTCGACAGCGGTTGGCAAGCTTATCAGAAGGGAGATTTCTCAACGGCACTGAAGGAATGGACCCTGTTGGCGGAGGTCGGGGACGCCCGCGCTTTGTTTAATCTCGGCACCATGTATGACGAAGGCAAGGGGGTCGAGCGCGACCTGACGCGTGCCACAAAACTATGGGGCGAGGCGGCTGAGGGCGGATATATACGTGCTCAGCACAATCTCGCGCATGCTTTTATTTCTGGTGACGGCATTGAGCGCGATTTGGATCGCGCTGTGCATTGGCTGCATGCGGCCGCACACCAAGGCTTTGACAAGTCGCAATATACACTTGGAAAAATGTTCAGTTACGGGCTTGGAGTCCCGCGCGATCACGTGCGGGCGTTCGAATGGATTCAAAAGGCGGCGGAAGGCGGCAACGTCCGCGCCGAATATAATCTCGGCAAGCTGTATCGCGATGGCCAGGGTACGGTAGTGAGTTTTGAGGACGCCGTTGCCTGGTACAAGCGTGCTGCGATGCAGGGCTATGCCAAGGCGCAGGCCAGCTTGGCGCGGCGCTACGCCGCCGGCGAAGGAGTCGCGCGCGATATGGAGGCGGCCCTTTTTTGGATGACCCTGGCGGCCGATCAAAATCTGCCACGCGCGATGGCGGGCAGGGACGAGCTCAGTGCTGAAATGAACGCCACAGATATCGAAGCGGCGAATAAACGTGTGGCCGCCTGGAAAGCCAGGACAAGCTAGTCCGTCGGTCGCCGCTGTGCACAACCTAAAGCGCGCCGCAATCACCGCAATCATTGCCGCGTGCTTTGCTTTCTCTCTTGCTGCTAGCCTGACACCCGCCGCGGCGGCAATTCCGGCCTATTTAGCGGTAGAAATTGAACGCATCGCTGCGAACTATGGGGCTGATTCAGCCGCCCAGTTTCAACAGTTGCCCGCCGACAGTATCGACAGTGATATTGCGAGCATGGCGCAGCGCGCGGCGCGGCGCGGTGCCGAAAGCCAATTGGCCGCTGCGGTGATCGGCGCGATCTCGGAGCAGCCGATGTTGACGGGCGAAATTGTTGAGGCGGCGATCCGCGCCATGCCCGGGCTCGAAGCGGGCGTGGTCAGCAAGACAGTGACGGCGTTTCCTGGATTTCAGCAGATTGTCCTAGCAGCCGCCGCGCGGGCCAGGGTGCAGCCGCCACACGAAATCGCCGTGGCGGTGACATCGGCGACCGATGCTACTGATTCGACCCCTGACGATTATGCATCATCTCACGAGGAGAAGGCCGCCGGCGAGGGGCCGGAGGAAATCAGTGACCCCCTGGAGGGCGTGAACCGCGCGGTATTTTTTCTCAATGACGGGCTGGACACGGTCCTGATTCGGCCCATTGCCTATGTTTATGGCAATGTCGTACCGCCCTTTGTCAAACGCCGGGTGAGCAATTTTTTTAGCAACATCAAAGAACCGGTAGTGTTCGCTAATGACCTCCTGCAGCTTGAATTGGAGGACGCAAGCGTCATCGCGGCGCGATTCCTGGTTAATTCCACGCTTGGGCTAGCCGGGCTATTCGATGTGGCTTCTGAAATTGGCCTGCCGCCGCACAAAGCGGATTTTGGCCAAACTCTGCATGCTTACGGTGCCGGTCCGGGCCCCTACTTGGTCCTGCCGCTGCTCGGCCCGAGCAATCTTCGCGATGGCATTGGCCTCGCAGTGGACGCCCTGTTGAACCCCTTCACCTGGCTGTTGGAACCTGAAGGGAATCTGATCATCACTGCTGGCACCGGGCTGGTGCGCCGCGAAGAGCTGTTGGTTCCGCTCGATGCGCTGCGTGAGTCTTCAGTCGATTATTATGCAGCGCTGCGCAGCCTCTACTATCAAGACCGGGCGGTGACATTGGGCCGCGGCGCGCTGCCGGATAATTCGGCCCTCGACGCCCTGTTCGAGGCGTTTGAATAGAGCGCAGAAATCGTCCGTCAGAATATCGCCCGGCCCTAAGATTGTGTATGCTGGCAGCATGTTGCATTTGAACCGGATAGTCGGAAATTCGAGCAGTGGCGAAATGGCCGAGGCAGTTCACCGCCTGTCGCATCATGGCCAGCTTGAGGAAATTCAGTTGAGTGCTGCAGATACCGCGCGCAAGCGTCTCCGGGTAACCACCAACAAGGGCACAGACTGCGCCATCGCGCTTAGCCGTGATGCGCGCTTGGAGAATGGCTCGGTGCTGTTGTTCGAAGAGCAGCGCGCCATCGTTGTGCGCATGTTGGAGACGAAATGGCTGCGAATCGCGCCAACTGATTCGACCGCAGCGCTGGAACTGGGATATTTCGCCGGCAATTTGCATTGGCGCGTGCGATTCGACGGCGCAGTGCTGGAAATTGCCTTGGAAGGCCCTGAGCAGAACTATCTCGACCGCCTGGCCAACCATTTTGAGAGCGGACGGGCGCGGCGTGTGGACAATGCCTGACGGGCGCGCTCTTCTCACCATGTTGCAGCATGGCGATAGCTTTTTCCCCTCCGGCGCGGTGTCGTTTTCTTGGGGCATCGAAACACTGGGCGCCGACGGCAAAATTCTAAAGGCAGGCGATGTGGAGCGCTTTGCGGCGCATCAGTTGAGCGGGCGCTGGGCGACCTCTGATCGTCCCGTCCTTGCCGCGGCGCACGCCGCCGGCGGGAATCTCGAGCAAGTTTTGACCGCCGACTCACTGATGGAAGCGAACAGCCTGGCGCATGAACAACGCACTGGCTCCAAGCGTATGGGGGCGGCGTTGTTGAATATTCATGTCCGTTTAGAAACGCCAGGCGCGCTCGACTATCAGACGCGGGCGCGCGCCGGCACGGCTCCCGGCCATGTCGCTGCCGTTCAGGGCTTGTTGTGGCAGGCGCTCGGCGTCGACGCCGATACGGCCTGCCGCATGGCCGCGCATGGAGTCGTTGTAGGCTTGTTGGGCGCGGCGCTTAGGCTCGGCATTATTGGTCATATTGATAGCCAGGCCATTCTTGGGCGCCTGCATCCGGTCATCGAAGAAATATTAAACGTGCCACCAATACCGCTGGATGACGTGCATGCTTATGCGCCGGCGGCGGATATCGCCATGATGCGCCATGAAACGCAGGAAAGCCGACTGTTCTACAATTGAATTATTTGTAGCGGGAGACGAAAGATGAATTTAACCCCCACCGAACAGGAACGCCTGATCATATTCTCGGCGGCCCAACTCGCGCGCGAGCATAGAAAACGCGGAATTGCGCTCAGCCATCCGGAGGCGATCGCCTACATTTGTGACGAATTGCTGTATAGCGCGCGCCTCGGCAAATCACTGAAAGATGTGATGGGCTTCGGTTCTCAATTGCTGACGACCGATGACGTGCTGCCCGGCGTGGCGGAGTTGATCCCGGTAATTCATGTAGAGGCGATGTTCCCCGATGGCACCAAGTTGGTGACCGTGCACGAACCTATCCGCCCCGGTGCCAAAGAACAGCCGGCGCGGCTGCAAGCTGGCGAGGTCATGACACCTGACGGCGACATTGAGATAAATGCCGGTCGGCGCAAGCTGACACTTGTAGCGACCAACAGTGGCGATCGGCCGGTGCAAGTCGGCAGCCATTTCCATTTTTTTGAAATCAATAAGGCGATTGATTTCGACCGCGCCGCGAGCTTCGGCATGCGCCTCGACATTCCTTCCGGCACGGCGGTGCGCTTCGAGCCGGGCCAGGCCTTAGAAGTAAATTTGGTGGAGGTTGGTGGCCGGCGGCGTGTCAGCGGATTCAACAGCTTGACCGAAGGCTCGATCGATTCTGATGAGATCAAACTGGCGGCGCTGACACGTGCTCGCGAACGCGGCTTTAAGGGGGCTTAAGATCATGGGAACAATCAGCCGAAAACAATATGCCAGCCTTTATGGCCCGACCAAGGGTGACAAGATTCGATTGGGCGATACGTCGCTGATCGCCGAGATCGAGCATGACCATACCGTCTATGGCGAGGAATGCTGGACCGGCGCGGGGCGGGTGATGCGAGACGGCATGGCCTATGACGCCCATACGTCGCGTGCCGACGGAGCGATCGACATGTTGATCGAAAACGCCACCATCATCGATCCAGTACTGGGCGTCATCAAAGCCGATATCGGCGTGCGCGACGGCAAGATCGCCGGCGTCGGTAAGGCCGGAAATCCCAACATCCAGGATGGCGTGAGCGATAATTTGGTATGTGGGCCGAACACCACCTATTACCCGGCGGGCGGCCTGATCGTGACGCCGGGCGGCATCGACGTGCACGTCCATTTCCTTTCCACCGAGCAATGCGAAAATGCCCTCTCGACCGGCCTGACGACGATGATCGGCGGCAGTATGGGGCCATTATTTGCCATCGATTGCGGCGGTCCGTGGAATACCCATCGCATGATCGAGGCCTCGGAAAAATGGCCGATCAATTTCGGTTTCTTTGGACGCGGCTCATCGCATGATCCCGATACGGTCGCCGAACATCTCGACGGCGGAATCATTGGCGTGAAGATACATGAGGATTACGGCGCCATGCCGGCGACCATCAACGGCGCGCTCACCGCCTCTCAGGAGTATGATTTCCCGGTTATGATCCATACCGATACGCTGAACGAATCGGGATTTTATGAGGATACGCTGGCCGCCATAGCCGGGCGCACCATGCATATGTATCACACCGAAGGCGGCGGCGGCGGCCATGCGCCGGATATCATTCGCTGCAACGGCGAGCCGCATTTGTTGACATCTTCCACCAACCCGACCAACCCTTACACCTTGAACAGCTTCGACGAAGGCCTCGACATGACCATGTCGTGCCATCTGCTGCGCTACGATCTGCCTGAGGATGTGGCATTCGCCGAAAGCCGAGTGCGCCCGCAAACCATGATGGCCGAGGATGTGCTGCATGATCTCGGCGGGATTTCCATGTTCGGCTCGGACAGCCAGGGCATGGGGCGGGTCAACGAGGTGATTTCGCGCTGTTGGCAGTTGGCCAGCAAGATGCGCGACCAGCGCGGCCGTTTGGCGCATGAAAAAACCAAGGATGCGGACAATGAGCGCATCAAACGCTACATCGCCAAATACACCATCAATGCAGCGCGCGCCTTCGGCATTGACCGCTATGTCGGGTCTATTGAGGTCGGCAAGATGGCCGATCTGGTGACCTGGAAGCCGGCTTTTTTTGGTATCAAGCCGTTCGGCGTCATTAAGGGCGGTTTCGTCGCTCATGGCGCGAGCGGAGACAGCGCGGGCAGTTATTTTCAGACCGAGCCGGTAATGCAACGCGCCCAGTTCGGCGGCTGCGGTAAGGCGCCGCAATCCCTGAGCGCAACCTTTGTCCACCAACGCGCTCTCGATATCGATGTTGCCGGGCGGTTGGGTGTTTCTAAACCGATGATGCCGATTTCCAGCTTCACCAGCCTCGGCAAGAAGGACATGCTGCACAATGATGCGTGCCCGGATATCCGCGTCGATCCATCGACGTTCGAAGTGTTCGTCGACGGCGAACTGGCGGCCTGTGATCCGATAGCGAATGTCACGCTCGGCCAAAACTACTTGATGCGCTAAGGAGTCCACCCTTGCACGGATCGCAATCAGTGGGTCAAAGCGGCCTCGCTTGGGCGAGTGCCGGTCCGCAGGCCGAGCTCGTGTTCACGCGCGCACCGGATGGTCACACCTATATTTCTCATCAACGGGTCGGGTATCCGTTTCATATCACGCGGCCGTTCTATCTCGATTCGGTCCCCGCCGGCATGCTCACGCTCTATCTGCAGTCGGTTTCGGGCGGCGTCTATCGCGGTGAGCGTTTGGCGCTCAGCCTAGAGGCCGAAGCGCATGCCGAGGCGCAAGTGACGACCCAGTCTGCGACCATCGTCCATCGCATGAAGGATGGCGGCGAAGCGTATCAGGAGATGATCATCCGTGCCGGTGACGGGGCGTTGCTCGAATATCTGCCTGATCCGCTCATTCTCTTTCCCGGCGCCCGGTTTCATACCAAACTGCGTGTGATAGCCGAGCCCTCCGCCACAGTGATCGTCTGCGACGCGTTCACCCAGCATGATTCGGATTCCGCCGGAGGGCGCTTCGAGCGCCTGGCGAGCGAAACCCGCATTGAGCGGCCCGATGGCTCTCTGCTCGCACTGGATCGATTCGATATCAGCGGTGACTTGGACGAAGCGCATTTTGCCGGCGCCGGCAGCGCCTATCCAGCGCATGGCACGGTGATGGCCGTTCATAACGGATGCCCGGCGGAGGAGCTCGCGAGGACGCTCAGCGAAGCCCTCGGTGAATGCGGCGGTATTTACGCTGGCGCTTCGACGATGCCGCATGAGAGCGGCGCCTGGGCGCGTATTTTGGCCGAGGATGGTCACGCCTTGCGCGCGGCGCTGAAGGCGGCCTGGACGGCGGCGCGGTGCAAAATCAGCGGCGCTGAGCCGGCACGCCGGCCAAAATAGAATTACGGCAATCAGGAGAGAATACGACATGGCCAGTCCGATGGAAATTCCCGCCACCTCTTCAGCTCGCCTCGGCATTGGCGGGCCGGTGGGCGCCGGTAAAACTGCTTTGATCGAGCAACTGCTGCCGCTTTTCGCGGCGCGTGGGACCTCGCTCGCCGTCGTAACCAATGACCTGGTAACCAAAGAGGATGCCGAGCGCTTACAACGAAGCGGTCTAATAGCGCCCGAGCGTGTCGTTGGCGTCGAAGCTGGCGCCTGCCCGCACACCGTCATCCGGGAAGATCCAACGCTCAATATCGAGGCGGCGGATCTGCTTGAGGCGAAATTCGCACCGCTTGATCTCATCATCATAGAGAGTGGTGGCGATAATCTTGCGTCCACATTTTCACTCGATCTGGTGGATTATTGGATTTTCGTCATCGACGTGGCGGGCGGCGACGATATACCGCGCAAGAAGGGCCCCGGCATCGTGCAAGCCGATCTGTTGATCATCAACAAGATCGACCTGGCGCCGCATGTCGGCGTCAATGTGGCGGCCATGGCGGCGGACGCCGCCAAGGTGCGCGGCGGCAAGCCGGTAATTCTCACCAATTGCCGCGACGGCCAAGGATTGAACGACGTCGTCACGCGCTTGGCCCATGATTTGTTGATGCAGGAGTGATCCGGCGCGCTTGCTTAGCGGTGGCGAGGAGCTGCGGCGGTGGAGGATATCCAGACTATCCAAACTCAGTCGATATCGATCGCTCGTTTCAGCGCTTAAGCCGTTGACTTCGATTTTCTGAATTGTAGGACATAGCGGCGAGCACGCGATAATACCAGCACTGGCAGGCGCATAATTCGATTTGGGCCTGACTCTAGCGCACTCTTGAAGACAAAGCCTCTATCGCCACGCAAGTCTCCGCTGAGCGACGATAGAAAGAATGCCCGGAATCCGCTCGTTGGCAGCACCAAGATTTGTTTAATAATCTATGCGCGCCGCCGTCTTTGGACCAAAAATCGATTTTCCGGTCGATACGCCCTAGGTGCTGATCATCTTTTTTTCGACGCCGACGCCGGCGGTTACCGCGCGCTGGTATTCGAGCGGCACAGTGGCCGAGTCCTGGATCGCGATGCCGGTCGAATCGAACAGGGTGATTTCAGCATCCGATGTTCGGCCCTGTTTCCTGCCGCTGATGATCTCGCCAATTTCGCCGGCCACGTCGGCCTCGGTGATATCGCCGTTGGCGAGTGGCATATTGATTTCGCCGTCGCTGCGGCATTGACGGATGTCGTCGACGAATATCCGCGCGCGTTTGACGATCGCGCTTTCCAACTCCTGATTGCCGGCGAGATCAGAGCCGAGCGCGGCGATATGCATACCTTCTGAGATATATTCATCGCGCACCACAATATTGCCGCCGGTGGTCATGGTGACCACCACGTCTGCGCCCGGCACCACATCCTCGATATTCGTCGAGGGTTTGATGGTGAGATCGGGATGTCGGCTTTCTTCGCTCGCCATGAAATTATCCAGCGTTTTGCGCCCGCGGCTCCACACCCGAACTTCATCCCAATCGAACACGGTAGCGCAGGTGCGGAGCGCGCCGATGCCGACATCGCCCGCGCCCACCAGCGCCAGCACCTTCGAATTCTTGCGCGCCATCCAGCGCAGCGAGGCGGCGGCCGAGGCGCCTGTGCGCATCATGGTGTGATAGCTGCCATCGACGATGGCGAGCGGGAAACCGGTTTCGGGATCGGTATAAATGAGGATAGAAAACACCGTAGGAAGGTCGAATTTGGCGCGGTTGTTTTCGCGGATCGACACCCATTTGCAGGCGGCAGCTTCGTCGACGCCCTCTATCGGCGCTTCGATGTAGGACGGCATGACTTCCCATTCGCCGGGATACTTATCCAACACGATATGGCCTTTGGGCTCGAGATAGCAGCGCCCTTCACCATGGCGGCGAAACGCCATTTCCACGCAATCGACATATTCCGCCGGTGTTACCAGGCCCATCATGTCGGTGCGGCTGAGGATCAGTGTCTTGCGGTTGCGCCAGCTCGTCGTCGCCATTTTCTCTCTCCTGAAATTCGATGATCGTCCATCTATTAAAAGTTCGCACCCTGCACCCGTCCCACAATCACGTCGCGCGTCACGATCACTGTTTTACACGCAGTTTCATGTCCGCCTCCAGCCCTAGCGCGATATCAGCATATCGGGCTTTGCGTAGCACATCTTGTGCTCCGCAGCGCAGGCTCGAAATTATGCCGCTGAAAGGCGCTGCTGAGGTGTCTGGGTAGGGCCGGGCAAATGCTGTCAAACTTGCAATTCTACGTTTGTCGGACGGGGTCTCCCGATTTTGACATTTCAGGACCGCAAAGTTTTCGGGGCCTAGTCGAAGCTGTCCGGCTTAGTTTTGCCGACACGGGTCCAATATGTCTCAGGTATCAGTTCGGGGTTTTTATAAAACCGCCAGAGGCAAGGCTTTGACGCGTCAGGGTCGAAATCAGTGACCCACAGGGGGTAGCCGCCCCATTCAATGGGGAGGATTTCGTTCACCGCGCAATGGGTGCAGTAATACGGTACGTCCTTGCGTCCCCACGACCAGGGGTGTGCTTCTTTGGTAACGCCAAAATCGTACGGTGGGCCGAGGCGCGACGGCGTGCCGTCCTTGGTATCGCCGCGCCGCATGCGCCCGCCGCTGCCGCACGGGTCCATGACGATGGTAAATTTTTCGTCGTCTTCCGTGACCGAGATTTCGCCGTCCTGTTCTGGCCCGCAGCGATGGGCACGCATCATTTCGGCCGTGAGATCGACCTGGGTCTTGACCGCCATGTTGCGGAACGCTTTCCAGGTGCGGCGCAGCATCCATTTATCCTGGGTCGCGCGCAGCATGGTGTAGACCTCGGCCTCGCCGAAGCGCTTGGCAATGTTGCTGAGCATGTCCCACATCCAATCGCAATAAAGATCGTGCAGCGATTTGAATTCGTCGTGCGCGGTGCGGGTTAACTGCTTGGCTTCTTCCAAACGGCCAGCGTCGATGGCTTCCTCGGCAAGCAGGTGGGACGGCTTGCCGAGAGTTTCCGGTGCGTCGGTGCGCAGCAGGCGTCCGGCAAAATCACTTAATTTGAGCATTGCGCTGTCCTACTCAATGCCGTGCGGTGGCGCCGAGGATGGTGACGACGGCGGCGGCAGCGTCGTTGCCGATCCAGCCGCCGCCATTCTCGGCGAGGCCAATCCGCGCACCTGGCACCTGGCGCGAGCCGGCGCGGCCGCGCAATTGATCGGCCAATTCGACCAATTGTGCCGCACCAGTAGCGCCGATGGGGTGGCCCTTGCTGATCAGGCCGCCGCTCGGATTGATCGGCATGGCGCCGCCGAGCGCGGTGCGCCCAGAATGGAGTAAAGACACGGCCTCGCCCTGCGCACACAAACCAAGTTGCTCCGAGAGGATCAATTCTGCCGGCGCCGCTGCGTCATGCAGCTCGACAACGTTCAAATCTTCTGGCCCCAACCCGGCCGTCTCAAACGCGGCGCGCGATGCCGCCGTGGCGACCGGCAGCGCTTCCGGATCGTCGCCCTGGCCCGAGCGGATTTCACAGGCCAGGATTTGCACCGAGTGGATGCTCCGCTTCGCCGCTGCCGCCTCGCTCATCACGACCAGAGCGGCAGCACCGTCGCCGATTGAAGAGCACATCATCAGGGTGATCGGATCGGCGATCATGCGGCTCGTCAGCACGTCTTCGAGGTTCACATCCGCGCGAAACTGAGCGATAGGATTGAGCGCGCCAGCATGGCGTTGCTTGACCGAGATACGGGCGAAATCTTCCGCTGTGGCCCCGCTCGCCGTCATGTAGTCACGTGCAACACTGGAGTAAAGATCCATAAAAACCGATCCGGTGCCGGCGCCGTCAGGTGAAATGCGCGCCTTTAACGCTTCGAGTTCTTCCAAATCCGCCGCCGCTTCAAGCGCCTTGATGGGTTTGCTGCGATCTTC
The DNA here is from genome assembly GCA_027624955.1 of Pseudomonadota bacterium. Lineage (NCBI taxonomy): Bacteria > Pseudomonadati > Pseudomonadota > Pseudomonadota bacterium. The sequence goes on along the minus strand of JAQBTG010000032.1, from coordinate 5,074 downwards.
ATTGCTCATTTTTTCGGCGCCGATGGCAAGTGCCACTTCGGCGCTACCCGAAGCAACCGCCATATGCGCGAGGCGAAACGCTGTAGAGGACGAAGCGCAGGCATTTTCCACGTTGATGATCGGCTTACCAAGCAGACCGGTGTTCCGAAGCGCGACCTGGCCGCGCACACATTCCTGACCGGTCAAAAGACCGCCGGCGGCGTTGCCGAAGAACACCATGTCGACATCGTTAATCTCTACCGCGGCGTCCTTCAGAGCGTCCGCGACGGCGCGCTCGGCGAGCGGGCGTATGCCGCTCTCCATGAATTTTCCAAACGGTGTAATACCCGTTCCGCCGATCACCACCTTACGCATGTTGTCGTCCCCACTTCATATTCTGCGTTGATGCTCATATCTTGCGCTCATGGCCGGCCCAGAATCGCTCGCGAATTCTTCGCTTGAGCACCTTGCCAACGCCGCTTCGCGGCAATTCATCCCAAATCTCTACGGTTTTCGGCGCCTTGTAGGCTGAGAGCTCATTCTTGCAAAGCGCGATGATTTCCGCCTCCGTGACCGAATGTCCCGTCTTTAGTTCGATCACCGCTTTAACGGCCTCGCCCCATTTTTCATCGGGCACGCCGATCACGGCGCAATCCTGCACTGCCGGGTGGCTCCAAATCAAACGCTCGATCTCAATCGGAAAGACATTAAGCCCGCCCGATATGATCATATCCTTTTTCCGATCGACAATGTAGACGAAGCCGTCCTCGTCTTTGTAGCCGATATCACCGGTATGGTGCCAGCCGTGGGCACGGTTGGCTTCGCTGGCCTCCGGGTCGCCGTAATAGCCGAGCGAGACCAGAGTGCCGCGCACCACGATCTCGCCCCATTCGCCTTGGGCGACGAGATTGCCGTCATCGTCCATCATCTCGACTTTTACGAACACCGGTGGGCGGCCGCAGCTTGTCAGGCGCTTTTCTTTGCCCGGCGTGCTGAGTGCTTCGAAATGGTCGGCCGGTGAGAGGATGCCGATGACGCACGGACATTCCGCCTGGCCGTAAATTTGCGCCATGCACGGCCCGAACAATTCGATCGCCTGTTTCACTTTGTCCGCCGACATCGGCGCGCCGCCATAGACCAGATAATCCATGGCCGAAAAATCGAATTCCTTGGCGCGTGGATGGGCCAGCATCATGTACACGACCGTCGGCGGCAGAAAGGTGTGCGTGACGCGGTAGGTATGCATTGCCTCGAGCACGGCGAGCGGCTCGGCCCGGGGGATGCATACCAAGGTCGCGCCAAAGGCCAGCGCCGGCCAAGCGAAGGCGCCGGCGCCATGCGACATTGCTGCGGCGAGGAGAAACACTGGCGGTTTTTTGACAGGCATATGGGCGTAGACATTTGCCGTCCACGCCTCCCAGATGAGGTTGGACCACATTGCGCCTTTGGGCAGGCCAGTGGTGCCGCCGGACGTGAAATGGCATATCACCTGGTCGCGGCAATCCGGCAGCTCGGGCGCCTCCGCCTCAAATTCGGCAATGAAATCGCCGAAAAACGGGTGACTCACGCCAGATTTGTCTAGGCAGATGACATGTTTCAGCTTTGGGCACGCCGCCTTGATGCGCTCGATCTCGCTCTCAAAGCTGGAATGGTAGAACAGCCACGCTGCATCGCGGTTGTTGATGACATAGATATTTTCATCGATGGAGGCCAGGGCGGCGAGGCCGACCCAAGCGCCGCCGGCTCGCGCAGCGCCGATCCACGCTTCGAAGGCCGGCGCGCCGTTGGGGCTGAGAATGGCAACGGTGTCTTCGACCTGGAGGCCGCCGGCAAGCAGAGCGTTAGCAGTGCGGTGGCTGCGCTCACTGACTTCGCGGTAGGTATATTCGCCGCTGGCGTCGATCAGGCAGGCGCGCGTCGGGTAATAGCGCAGGCCGCGTTCGAAATAGTCAATGAGGCGCATGAATGGTCTCCGGGCAATGCCGCGTCTGTAAGCGTTCCAATTTCGTACTAGAATTGGCGCTTTATTTCAAACCTGAGATTGTGCGCTGGCGCCTCGTTTGAGCTCGCGCTACGCATTGTACTGGTTTCCTCCCTGCTATAAAAAATTTAGCAAATGTTCAATTGGTAGTGTGCTGAGGCCCTAATGGATTTTTCGCTTACCCCAGAGCAACAGAAAGTATTAAAATTTGCCCGGGATTTTACTCGCGCCGAGGTCGTACCGGTCCTCCCGCGCGGGTGCCTGGGGAAATCCCTGGCTTACGCATTGGAGCGCCGACAATTCGGCCAGCGGCCTTCAAGTTTCCTGCCTGCTCAGGCCAAACAGTCAAACATGGCCTGAGGCATGGAAGCGTCGCGCCAACTTAGCCATTGTACCGCCCGTCTGTTCAGCGACGATACGGAATGTCGAAAAAAAGCGGCGATGGATTGCTTTCAACTGCATCGAGGCTCAGCCTTCATGTAGGACGCCAAGACCAGCCGCTTTTACCGCGAGGCGAAGATCCTCGAGGTTGGTGAAAGCACTAACGAAATTCCGCAACTCTATATCGCCCGCAAAATGGGCTGCTTGGGGACTATATTTGATGCCCAAATTAAACGAACAAACGGCGCGCGCGATGCACCGCACCATGTGCCGCATCCGATATTTTGAGGAAGCGGCGTCGGCGAAATACAAGGAAGGCGTTCTGCCGGGATTTATCCATCTTTCGATCGGCCAGGAAGCCTGCGCGGTCGGCGTCTGCGCCACCCTCGCGGTCAGCGATTACATCACCAGTACACATCGCGGCCACGGCCATTGCTTGGCCAAGGGCGGCGATGCCAAGCGCATGATGGCGGAATTATTCGCCAAAGAGGCGGGCTATTCTAAGGGCCGAGGCGGGTCCATGCATATAGCCGATGTCACGGTTGGTATGTTGGGCGCTAACGGCATCGTCGGGCAATCAATGCCGCTTGGCGTCGGCGCCGCCCTGACCGCACAGGTAAAGGCAACCGGTGCCGTGGCGGTGGCATTTTTCGGCGAGGGCGCGTCGGGCGCCGGCGTCGCCCATGAGGCCATGAACATGGCGTCGTTATGGCGTCTGCCGCTAGTATTTTTCTGTGAAGCCAACCGCTATGCCGAACTGTCGCCATACGAGACGCATGTGCCGGTGGCCAATGTTGCCGACCGCGCGCCGGCCTATGACATGCCCGGTGTCACCATCGATGGCGGCGATGTCGTGGCCGTCTTTGAAACCATGACGGAAGCGGTGGCGCGCGCCCTGGCAGGGCAGGGACCGTCGCTGGTGGAGGCCAAAACCTATCGCTGGCACGGCCATTACGAGGGCGACCCGCAGGTCTATAAGCCTGAGGAAGAAACTGAGGCCGAGAAGCTGCGTGATCCGATCCTGCGCTTTGAAGCCATTCTGGAGGAGGGCTTTGGCATCGCGGCAGCAGCGCTTGAAGCGGCACATGCCGAAGAAAAAGCCGCTATCGACGCGGCAGTATTATTTGCCGAACAGGCGCCTGATCCGGACCCTTCGCCGGCGGGACTGATGGCCAACGTCTATGCGCAAACGGGAGGCGCCTGATGGCTAAGCTCAAATATTATCAGGCATTCAACCGGGCGCTTCGCGAGGAAATGGCGCGCGATGAAAACACCATCTTGATGGGCGAGGATATCGGCGAAAGCGGCGGTATTTTTGCTCAAACGCGCGGCCTTTATGCGGAATTCGGCGCAAACCGCGTGCGCGACACACCAATAGCCGAAAACGGCTTTGTTTCCGCGGCGGTTGGCGCGGCGATGACCGGTCTGCGCCCGGTCGTCGAGATCGGCTTTGAGGATTTTCTCACCTGCTGCATGGACCCATTGGTCAACCAGGCGGCCAAGCTGCGGTATATGCTGGGCGGACAGGTGACGGTGCCGCTCACCGTCTACACCTTCGGCTCGGGCGGTGTGAATGCCGGGCCGCAACATTCGCAAAGCCTCGGCGCCTGGTTCGCTCAGGTGCCCGGCCTCAAGGTGGTGGCGCCAAGCACGCCGCGCGATGTCCTCGGCCTACTCAAATCTGCCATCCGCGATGACAATCCTGTGCTCTGCCTGTTTGCCAAGCGCTTGATCGGCTCGTCCGGCGAAGTGCCGGAAGAGGGCGAAGATTTCACTTTGCCGATTGGCCGCGCCGAAGTGCGCCGGGAAGGCGGCGACATTACCATCGTCGGTGTCTCGACCATGGTGCGCGCGGCGCTTGCTGCTGCCGAGAACCTGGCCGAAAAGGATGGCATCGAGGCTGAAGTGATCGACGTGATGAGCCTCAGCCCGCTCGATAGCGACACCATCATCGCTTCGGTGAAACGCACCGGGCGGCTCTCGATCGTTCATGAGGCGCATGCGCCTTGCGGTATCGGCGCCGAGATCATCGCGCGAGTCTCAGAAGAAGCGCATGGCGTGCTGAAAGCGCCGCCGCTCCGCATCACGCCGCCTTTCGCGCCGACCCCGTTCGCGCCGGTGCTTGAGAAAGCGTATCTGCCGGACGCGGCGCGCATTGCCGCTGAAATCCGCGCCCTCCTCGCCTGAGCGCATCTGGAGTCGACCGCATGGCCTATGAAACCATCCTTTATGACGTGCGGGATGCCACCGCCCATATCACCCTCAATCAGCCGAAAAAACTGAACGCGAAGCGAATTCCTCAGGCCTCTAAAACCGCCAAGAGCAGTCGAACATGAAGGTCACAGTTAAGGTGCCGCGCCTCGGCCTCACCGTCGAAGACGCCATGGTGATGGAATGGCACAAGAACGTCGGAGACGCCGTCGAAGCTGGCGAGGTGATCGGCGTCATCGAGGCCGACAAAGCAACCGTGGAGCTGGAAAGCCCAGCCACCGGGACGCTGAGTGAAATCATAGGCAAGATTGGGGAGACCTACGAGATCGGTGAAGCACTTGCCGTGCTGGAAGTTTGACGCCGGACGTCTGACTTAAACTAGGCGAGCGGCCGTGTCTTCAGTGGCGCGCCGCTCACCAGGAGCGAGCGCGCCGCCGAAGGAATTTCGAGAGGGGCGCCGAGCGTGTCCCGAGTTATCACCGAATCTGGTGTTTGAACATTTGAATTGAAGCGGCGTATCAG
>JAQBTG010000031.1 GCA_027624955.1 Pseudomonadota bacterium | reverse complement strand
GCATTTCAACAGCTTAATCTACGCTCACCGACCCTATCACGACACGCCGTGAATAATCCGGGCTAGAAGTTTCCATGAAAATCGGCGCGGTGATGGCGGAATGCAGTTCTTGTCATTACACCCTTCGGGACGCTGAAGCGCGCAAGGAAATGGAAAATAAGTAGCTCGGGATAAAGTTTCCCTGCGCCAGCTTCCGTGGCCTCCGTGGCCTAGCTGCGCATCTTTAAGGAGTCAGCCCAGCACATTTGTCTGGGCGGGTGCCGCCGTCGCATGGCGGCACGACTTCCTCCTTTAGTTACTGGAGACTACAAGTCGGCGGTGTTGCGCCGCCGGACTGCACCAGTCTTTCCAGCTAAACGGGCACAGGCTGCCCGCGCTCGATTCATCCCAAGCCCGCATATCGCATATCAGAGTCGGCAACGTGTGTGTCGTCGCTGCGGGCGCGGTCGGTTTTTCTGATATTGATCAAGCCGAGTATCGGCGTGTTATGCATGCATGCCACGCGACCTTCATCGTCCCTGACACGCTCCATTTTCACATTTCCCACGCCGCCCTCGATGATCGAGGGATCTTCTTGGTGCTCAAGGGAAATATGCGTGGTGCCGGCCGGCAGATAGTTGGAAACCTGGCTGTCTAGAAGCGCACCCTGACCATCGTACTTGCCGCTGAATTTAGCTTCACTCCTTTCAAGGAAAATTCAGTTCACAACAAATCTCCGGGCCAAACGCCTTCGGTGTCGCAGTGGCGCGCGCTTCCAACATAGCGGCAAATTGCCTACAGTCTGAGCGCGCATCTCATGATTCGATGCGCCTTGAACAGGAATGGATCAGCCATATGCGCGGACGCGATGTTGTATTGGAAAGCTTGGTGGCGCACGGCGTCGAATTTCTATTCGGCAATCCCGGAACCACGGAAAGCCCGCTGACTGATAATCTAGGCGCCTATCCGTCGCTCTCCTATGTTCTTTCGTTGCACGAGGGCGTGGCGGTCGGGGCGGCCAGCTATTATGCCCAGGCGAGTGGCCGCACTGGCATCGTCAATCTCCATGTGGCGCCCGGCCTCGGCAACGCAATCGGAATGATGTACGGCGCGCTGAAGGCGAACTCTCCGATGATCGTGACCGCCGGCCAGCAGGATACGCGTTTGCGTTTGCGCGCGCCGCTCCTTGGCCATGACCTGGTGGCGATGGCGGCGCCGGTGGTCAAGTGGAGCGTCCAGCCGGAGCACGCCGATGAATGTGCCGACATCATGCGCCGCGCCTTCAAAATTGCGCATGACCCGCCGGCAGGGCCGGTGTTCGTTGCCCTGCCGATCAACGTCATGGAGCAGGAGACGGCCAATCTGGCAATCCCCGGCGGAAGACTTTACCGCGCGCCGGGCGCAGACCCGGATGGGGTTCGCGATCTCGCCCAACATCTTCTCGACGCCAAGGCACCGGCTATTGTAATTGGCGATGACGTGGCGCGCGCTGGCGCTGGCCCTGCGGTGGCGGCACTTGCCGAAGCAACAGGAGCGGCAATCTGGCTCGAAGTTATTCATCAGCACAGAGCGCTTCCGAGTGACCATCCTAATTTGCGTGGCGTCTTGCCGGTGGACGCGGCGGATATCGCGGCAACGTTTGGCGAGGCGGATCTTGTGCTGTTGATCGGCGGCCCGTTTTTCGAAGAAATCTGGTTCGCAGAGGGCAGGCCATTTCCGCCCGGCGCCAAAGTGCTGCAAATCGAGGAATCGTACGAACGGCTTGCCCGCAACTATGCGCTCACAGCTGGCCTGGTTGGCGGCATTGCGCCTGCACTCGCATTGCTCAACGAATCAGTTCGAGAAATGGGATCGGCCTCTATCCGCGACAACGCCCAAAAGCGCTGCCAGAAGTTATTGTCGCTCCGGGAGGAAGAGACGCGCGCCCAGCGGGCCCGCCTCAAAAATATGCAAAGTCGAAGGCCGATGCCGGTCGCGCTCGCCATGGCGACATTGGCCGAGGCGATTCCGCCCGATGTCGTGATCGTGGAAGAGGCCATCACCGGAAGTCCAGATCTCACACGGGCGTTTCATTTTAACGGCCCCGGTGATTATTTTTGCGGTCGTGGCGGTGGCATCGGCCAGGGCCTGGCTGGCGCGCTCGGCGTTCAGTTGGCAAACCCTGATCGTCCCGTGGTTTGCATTTCCGGCGATGGGTCGGCGATGTACAGCATCACCGCGCTGTGGACGGCAGCGCATCACCTTCTGCCGATCGTGTTTATCATCCTTTCCAATCGCGAATACCGCATCCTTAAGCACAATGTCGATATCTATCGCCAACGGTTCGGTATCGAATCGAACCGTGCTTATGCGCAACTGGAATTGCGCGAGCCAGAGTTAGGTTTTGTTGAAATGGCCGCCGGCATGGGTATCGCTGGCTGCCGCGTCACCGAGCCCGAAGAGCTTGCCGCCGCAGTCGGGGAGGCCCTCGCTTCGGGCGTCCCACGACTGATCGACGTTGCAATCGAACCAAAACTTTAGCCGCGGGTCAGAACCTCCAGCGCGATCGGCGCTCGGGATTAAGGACTATGCTCTATGCAGCCGGCTTCCAGCGCTTGTCGCGAACCAGCTCGTCGGTGAGCTTGTCGAGTGCGCGCGCAAATCGCGTGATCACTTCGTCGACCTCTTCCGTGGTGATCGTCAGAGGCGGCGCGAAAGACGAGGAGTTGTGCCCAAAGTAGCCGCGCGAGATAAGTTTTTCCTCGATGCAGAGGTCGAACAGGCGATGCGAACAGTCCCATTCGATGTTGAGCTCTTGCTTGGTCTCTTTGTTTGCCACCAATTCTACAGCGAGCATTAATCCGTCGCCGCGCACTTCACCCATCAGCGGGTGATCGCCAAGCCGCTCGATCAATTGCGCCTTGAAATAATCGCCGACCCGGGCGGCGTTGCCGACCAAATCCTCGCCCTCCATGAGGTCGAGATTGGCGTTGGCCGCCGCGCAGGCAATCGGATGGCCGCTCGCCGTATGGCCGTGCGCGAACAGCGTCTTCGCCGGGTCTTCGGCAAAAACCTTCCACATCTCCTTCGAAATCACTGAAGCGGAGAGCGGCACATAGGCGCTGGTAATACCTTTGGAAAGGGTCATCAGGTCTGGCGTGAGGTTATATTTCTCACTGGCGAACCAGGTGCCCAAACGGCCGAACCCGGTGATCACTTCATCGGCGATAAACAGCACATCGTGTTTCTTGAGCACCTTTTGAATTTCTTCAAAATAGCCTTCAGCCGGAGTCACACAGGCTGATGCACCCATCACCGGTTCGGCGATAAACGCGCAGACCGTCTCCGGGCCCTCCGCCACAATAAGCGCTTCGAGGTTGGCGGCGAGGCGCTTGGAAAACTCACGTTCGGATTCGCCGGGCCGGCCCTCCCAGAAATAATGACCTTTGTCGGTGTGCAGGAAGCCAGGCAAGGGCAGACCAAAGGGCTCATGCATAAGCGGCAATCCGGACATACTGGCGGCGACCGCCGTGACGCCGTGGTAGCCCATGTGGCGTCCGATGATTTTGCGCTTGTTGGGCTTGCCCCTTACATGCTGGTACATCCACGCCAGTTTGACATTAGCTTCGTTGGCTTCGGAGCCCGAGCTGGCAAATAATACCTTGCTCATCGTGTCAGGCAGAATGTTGAGCAGGCGCTCGCCGAGCCTGATTTGCTGCTCATGCGCATTGCCGCCGAAAGTGTGGAAATACGCGAATTGGTGGGCCTGCTCGCTGATCGCGTCGGCGATCTCGTTGCGCCCGTACCCCGCGTTTACACAAAACAGCGCGGCCATCGCGTCTATATATGTATCGCCCTTGTTGTCGGTCACGTAGATACCGTCGCCGGATGCAATGATGTGCGGGCCTATTTCCGCGTGATCGGGCAAAGACGTGAAGGCATGTATCGTGGCGTCGACATCCATTTGCTCGAGATCGATGTTGGTTGCTGCGTTCGTCGTCATCGCGCATTCCTTTCAATCGAGATAGTTGTTGAGATAACTCCTGACACTCGCCGAAAACACTATCATGAACTGTGTCGTTGCAGGATTCTGATCACAGGCCGCCTGGCTCTACGCCGCAACGACAATTTTCCCCATTTGCGCATTGGTCTCCATGTAGCGGTGCGCTTCGACGATCTGATCCAAGGGAAAAATTTTGTCGACAATCACTTTGAGGGCGCCCGAGGCCACATTATCCAATACGAACGCAATCCCGCGCTCGCGTTCTTCGCGCAGGCGCATGGTGTCGAACACGCTGTGAAACTTGAGGTCGATGCGCTTCAACAGCATAGGTAGAATGGGCACATTGATGGGCTCAGTTCGAAGATTGCCATAATTGACGATGGTTGCGCCGGGTTGCGCCGCCGCGACAAGCTCCGCCATGAATTCACCACCGACCGGATCGTAAGCCACGCTGAAGCCTCGCCCACCGGTAATATCCATTACCCGCTCGGTTAGGTTTTCGTCATCTGTGACGACGACATGGTCAGCGCCGGCATCGCGCAGAAATTGTTTTTTGCCAGCCGTTCGGGTGACGGCGATAACCGTCGCCCCGGTGAGCTTGGCGATTTGCAGGCCGCCCAACGCAGCGCTGCTGCTCGCTGCGGTAATCAAGGCGATGTCTCCGCTGGCGAGTTTGGCATAATTTATCACACCGCCCCAAGCCGTCAGATATTGGCACCAGATCGCCGCCGCCTCGATCATTGAAATATTATCTGGGTTATGCGCGACGCTGTAGGCCGGCACCACCGCGCTGTCACCATAGACGCCATACCGCGTTACCGATTCCGCCGTCCAGTTGCCCCATTTGTCGGCGGACAGGAAGGGGATGGCGGCAACTTTGTCACCAATTTTAAAGCCACTCACGCCGGCGCCGATGGCATCAATTGTTCCCGCGCCCTCGATGCCGATACGTGAGGGAAAAACCGGGTCGGCGGCGTATTTACCGTCGCGGAACATGATCTCGGCCCGGTTAAGACCCATCGCCGCGATCTTCAGGCGGACGTCGCCTGCTTCGGGGTCCTTCAAAGGCTCGTCATATATCTTGAGAACTTCGGGTCCACCGGTTTGATTGAAGCGAACGATACGCGCCATCTAATTTCTCCCTGATCAGCCGAGTTCTTCAAGCGGTGTGAAATCTTCCTCCATCCTAAAGGCTCTGGGCCCAAAAATATTGAGCGCCTCTGGCGTGCGCATCACCGGCGCGGCGGCGATTCCGACCACCTTGACGCGATTGCCATATTTCAAATTTTCCGTGGTGATGGGCTCGGCCGTCTCGCGGTCCAGACAGCAGATCAGATCCGGCACCGTGGCGATCACCCGACCGTCATGTTTGGCGATCAGAAATTCATTGCGGAACGTCACCTCGCATTGACCATGGCTATTTTCGATGCCGTCGAGCACGACCCGGCCGACGGTGAAGCCGTGTTTGGTTTCGCGCAGCACATCGACGACTTTGCCGTCGAACAGCATCGCCGCATGACGCGGATAGCGGGCGTTGAGGAAATAATTGAGCAGCGCGGTCACGGGGTCTTGATGCTGTTCGCGTGCTTCGCGCACAGCGCGGCCAATATCAAGCGACAGAGTTAGTGTGTGGTGGACCGCCGTGTCTCTGATTTGTTGGGCGGTCATTGGATAGCCCGCCGCTTGGCTGATGCCGCCCATGCGCACGCAGACGCCGCGCGCCAGCCATTCGGCGCGCGCGGCATCGGTGGTCTCATAGGTCACTGAATTGCCAAAATCATCAGTCGTGACAAGCGGGCAAATATCGACGCCATAAACATTGTAGGTGACCATTTGTAATTCGGGGAAGGCACGGCCCATGCCGTCGGCGTCGATCACCGGCAGCCCCATCAGCGCGCCAACGATAAGCGGCAGTGTGGCGTTAACCCCTCCGGCCTCGATCGGCATGATGGCATTAAATTTTCTCCCCAGCATTTGCTCGACCTTGCGCACGGAAGTCACGGTTGCCGGGCCGTTCGGGATCTTTTCGACGAACACGGTCGGCGCGCCCATCGAAAAAACATTGATAGCGAAAATATCGTCGGAAATGTCGTCGGGGTCGATAATTTGAATGTCCGCCCCCTTGCGCAGTTCCTGCTCAAGCATGAGACGGCCAACATAAGGATCGCCGCCGCCGCCGGTTCCCAGAATCGCAGCGCCGCGGATAAAATCGTGCAAATTGTCGCGCGTGAGTTTCACTGCCCGCCACCGTCACTGCTTATGGCAAGATCGCCAACCGCCTTTACGCGCAGGCGCACCGCGCCGGCCGGCATATAGGTCAATGGCAATTCCTCAATTTCCAAGATTTGCACGCTGTCGGCCCTGGCTCCCGCCGCGATGGCGCGCGCCTTTGCCTCGTCTTTCGCTTGCGCGATGGAGGCGTCGCGGCCTTCGCTTTCATAGGAGAAAATGCGGTCTATCTCGCCGCCGACTTGCGCCATACCAGCCCCGATGGCGTTGGCCACAGCAGATTGATTCGGAATTTTTACTTCGCTGGCGCCGCGTAAATCGCGCGTGATCAACACGCTGCCGCCACCGACCAGCACCACGGGCGCGTCTTCCACACTGGTTTTTACCCGGTCTATGGCATTCTCCACCAGGCGGTGGATTTCCGCCAATCCCTGTTCTATCTGCTGGCTCGACAAATGTTGGACGCGGGATTTGTCGCCGATATCCACAGCGCCGGCTGCCACAGCGATGTCGGTGGTGGTCAGCGTGTCACCACCGAATACCAGCGCCTTCTCGGTCAGTTCAAATCCAACCGAATCCGGCCCGACCGTGAGTCCGTCCGCGTCACGCACCAGGCTGCCACCGCCAAGGCCAATAGAGAGGATATCCGGCATGCGGAAATTGGTGCGCACACCGCCGATATCCACCGAGACCGCGGATTCACGCGGGAAGCCGTGCACGAGCACGCCGACATCGGTGGTCGTCCCGCCAATATCGACAACAACGGCATTTTCCTGGCCGGAAAGCCGTGCCGCGCCGCGCATGCTGTTGGTCGGACCGGAGGCAAAGGTCAACACCGGATAGCGCTCGACATATTCGGCGCTCATCAACGTGCCATCATTCTGGCTGACGAAGAACGGCGCCTGAATCTTTAAATCTCGCAGCGCCTCGCGGAATGACCCGACCACCCGCTTAGACAATTCGACAAGGGAGGCATTCATGATGGTCGCGTTTTCGCGCTCGATCAGCCCAACCCGGCCGATATCGCTCGAGAGGGTTAATTCCACATCCGCAATTTCGTTCCGCACAATCTCCGCTATGCGTTTTTCCATATTGGAATTGATCGGAGAGAATACGCAGGATATGGCGACAGAGCGGAGGCCCTTGGCTTTGATATCGCGCGCCGCTTCAGCGACCTCCCGCTCGCCGAGCGGCGAAATCTCACGTCCATCGAATTCATATCCTCCGGGCAACAGATAGCAATGGTCGCCCACGGCGCTGGCCAGCCGTTGGGGAAAATCGAGCAGCGGCTGAACGCTCGCCGTCGCCGGCAAGGCGGCGCGAATGATGCCGACTTCGACCAAGCGCTTGCCTTCGACGAAGGCGTTGGTGAATTGGGTGGTGCCGATCATCACGCTCTCAACATGCGCGGCAACAGCATTGGATTGTGCGAGAACCGAGCGTATGGCGTTGACGATGCCGCCGCCGACATCGGCTGTCGTCGGTGCTTTGAACGAAGCGACGACTTCTTCGCCGTCCATTAAAACAGCATCGGTGTTTGTCCCGCCGACATCGACGCCAACGCGCATGCTACAGCCTCTCGCCGCTTGCCCAGGGTATTGGGCAGGGTCGGATTGCTATTCCAGGCTTATCGGCCATGCGGTAAATGTTCCCTCGTTCGCCAAGGCAGAATGGTACTTCCTCGCAACAAGACCTCAAGTCTAGCTTTTCGCAAATGACCGAAAATTGGCCTTGCCGACCTTGGTAAAATATGGCGGTGCGATACAGCCGCGCCCCGCTGAAGGCCGGCTGATCGCGGTCAAAGGCGGGATTCGTAAGCCAATTCCTGGGCGTTTCGGAAGTTTCTAAGGATGGCTAATTCGTATAGGGTTAATTCTGGCACTGGCCCTTTTTATAGTTCGAAAGCCGGAGCCCAGCTGTTTCCAGCGAGAATATTCGACCTTGGCGCGGGCGTTGCGGCGCTGCACCGGAACAACGGATAGCAAAAATGGCCGATGACCATCGTTCGCGCGGCACGAAAAAGCCCGCCCCTGCAAAGAAAGCGCCCCCGCGCGCCAAGAAGGTCACGGAAAAGAAAACGGCCACGGACAAGAAGAAGGCGATAGGCCCAAAACCCAAAACAGACGCCTCCGGCAAAATGCCACGCGGCCTAGATGGATCACCATCGGCAATCATTGGGTTGGACGCAAATCAATCGCTGACGACGAAGCACACAGCAGATTTCCCGATTGTCGGAATTGGCGCCTCGGCCGGTGGGCTGGAAGCGCTGGAGCGGTTCTTCAAGGCCATGCCCGTGGACGCCGGGATCGGTTTTGTAGTGGTGCTGCATCTCGACCCAACGCATATCAGTGTCCTGCCCGAATTATTGCAGAAACGCACGAAGATGCCGGTCTGCCATATCGTCGATGGAATGCGGGTCGAGCGCGATCATGTTTATGTGATCCCGCCGAACATGGACCTGACCATGATGAACGGCACACTGCAATTGACCGAGCAAACTCTGCCGCGCGGCGCCAATCTGCCGATCGACACCTTCCTCCGCTCCTTGGCCCTAGACCAGAGAAGTGCGGCGGTCTGTATCATCCTTTCCGGTACGGGCACCGACGGCACGCTGGGCTTGAAAGCAGTCAAGGGCGAAGTCGGCATGGTCATGGTCCAGGACGAGGATTCGGCCAAATATGAAGGGATGCCGCGAAGCGCGATGGCCACGGGGCTGGTCGATTACGTGTTGCCGCCGGATAAAATGCCGATGCAGTTGATCAAATACGTCAGGCACGCGACCGGGCACGCCGGCCCCGCAATCGGGCCCGACGAGGGGCCAATTCCCCAAGCGCTGAATAAAATCTTCGTTATTCTTCGCGCCCGGACCAGGCATGATTTTTCGCTGTACAAAAAGAATACCATTTGTCGGCGGATCGAGCGGCGCATGAGCGTCCACCAAATCAACGACATTTCGGAATATCTTAGCTACCTGCAGCAAAGTGAACACGAGGCAAACATCCTGTTCAAGGAACTGCTGATCGGGGTCACCAATTTTTTCCGGGACCCGGAAGCGTTCGAGCTTTTGCAGTCGAAGGTCTTGCCGAAGCTCCTCGCGGGGAAACCGGATGACTATACGATCCGCGTCTGGGTTCCCGGCTGCTCCAGCGGCGAGGAGTGCTATTCGCTGGCTATTGCCCTGCACGAATGCATGGAGCAGCTCGGCCGCCACTTCCATGTGCAGATCTTCGGGACCGACATCGACGCGAGCGCCATCAATTTGGCCCGCGCCGGACTCTACCCTGAGAGCATCTTGGCAGACGTCGGGCCGGAGCGCATCAGGCGCTATTTCACCAAAGAAGATGGCGGCCACTACAGGGTGTCGGCGCAAATTCGTGAAATGCTGGTTTTTGCGCCGCAGAACGTGGCCCAGGACCCGCCCTTTACCAAGCTTGACCTGTTGTCCTGTCGCAATTTGCTGATCTATCTGGGAACGGAGTTGCAAAGGAAACTGCTGCCGATGTTCCACTATTGCTTGAAGGCCGACGGGATCCTCTTCCTCGGCTCGTCGGAGACGATAGGCCCGTACTCGGGCATGTTTTCCGTATCCCATAAAAAATGGAAGGTGTTTCGTCGCAAGCCAATCTCTCAGACAGCTCACTCCGCAATGGACTTTCCCATCCAGCCGTTTTCTAAACCGGATCTCGACCTCGATGTTCCTGAGGTCGTCCAGAGGGCAGAAGAGCTAAGCGCGCTGCAATTGGTCGAAACGATCCTTCAGCAGATAGACACCCCGCCAAGCGCGATCATCAACGAAGCCGGCGACATCGTCTACATTCATGGACGGACCGGCAGGTTCCTGGAGCCGGCAGAGGGAAAGATCAGTGCGAAAATCGTCGAGATGGCGCGTCCGGGGCTGAAAAAGGAATTGGCCGATGCCATCCGCGACGTCTCGACCACCAGGCAGGAGACGATCTACAAAGGCCTCGAGGTGCAAAACAACGAGGGCAAGGTGTTCCTGACTCTGACGGTCAAGCCCATTCTGGAACAGAGTAATGTACGCAGCCTGATAATGATCGTGTTTGAGGAGACTTCGGCGCCAGCGAAAAAGGAAAAAAGCAAGGTCAAGCCGGTCAGGCCGATAGATGTCACGAAGACCATTGAGGAACTTCATCGCGAGCTCCAAGACTCGAGAGAGAGCCTGCAATCGACCATCGAGGAACTGGAAACATCGAACGAGGAGCTCAAATCGACCAACGAAGAGCTGCAATCGACCAACGAGGAATCGGTTACCGTCAACACGGAACTTCAGTCCCGAATTGAAGATTTGTCCAAAGCCACGGACGACATGAAGAACTTGCTGGACTCGACGGGGATCGCCACCATTTTCCTCGACTCTGAACTGCGGGTGCGGCGCTTCACTCCCAAGGCAACAGAAATCATTCCGCTGACGGCTACTGATTCCGGCCGCCCGATCAACCATTTGGCGACCACATTAATAGACGTCGACCTCGCAGAACAAAGCCTTCGCGTTCTCGACGATCTAATCGTGCGGCAGTCCGACGTCATGAGCAGGGACGGCACAAGTTTTACGATGCGCGTTCGGCCCTACCGTACCGTGGCGAACGTGATCGATGGCGTCGTGATCACTTTGGAAGACGTCAGCAAAAGCAAGCAGGCCGGGCAGCTATTTCAACATTTGGTCGAGTTTGCTCCAGTTGCCATGGTAATCGTGGATGAGCAGGGCGAGATCGTGTTGGCAAACGCCGTGACCGAGACCTTGTTTGGATATTCCCGAGAAGAGTTGCTCGGCCGCCCGGTCGAGATGCTGATTCCCGCCCCTCTACGTAGACGCCACGTCAGCGACCGAAAAGCCTATATGGATGAGCCGCAAATGCGGGCGATGGGCGCTGCTCTAGATCTACACGGCTTGCGCAAAGATGGCAGCGAAGTTCGCGTTGAAGTCAGTCTCAGACCCATAACGATAGATCGGAAAGTGCTGGTCGCAAGCGCCATTGTGGACATCACCGAGCGCAGACAGGAGGAGGAGATGCTGACGATGCTCTTCGAGCTGTCCAGCGACCCGTTGGTGCTGATTGATATGGAAACAGCCGGTATTTTCGAGTTCAATCAGTCAGCACATGAGCAGCTTGGCTATACGCGCGAAGAGTTTTCGAGACTGGCGATACGCGATATCGAGGCAGTGGATTCCGCAGGCGATTTTGTCAGGCATATCGACAGGTTTGACGCGAATGGAAGCGATGTTTTCGAGACCAAGCATAGGACAAAAAGTGATGAGATCCGTGACTTTCGGGTGAATGGAAGAGTCGTTTCCATGGGCCTGAAGAAGTTCCTGGTGAGCACTTGGTGCGACATCACACCGAGCGATGGGAACTAGCGGGCAAAGCGGCCCGATAGCCACGGATAATGGATTGGGGGGCGGAGTAAGATGACAAAGGGCGACGGATGGTCAGATCGCCTCGCCGAACTGCGCAAGCGGGCCGAGGCGGGGGACAGCCGGGAGGCCACAGACTTCTCGCCGCAGATGTCCCCGGATGAGGCCGGCAAGCTGGTCCATGAGCTGCGGACCCATCAGATTGAACTGGAAATGCAAAACGAGGAGCTTCGCCGGGCCCAGGAAGAGCTTGTCGAGTCGCATGCAAAATATTTCAATCTCTACGACATCGCGCCCGTCGGTTACGTGACCATCAGCCTCAAGGGGCTGATCCTCGAATCGAACCTCGCCCTGGCTGACATGTTGGGCGTTGAGCGACGATTTCTGAGCGCGCAACTGCTCTCCGCCTTCATCGTCCCGGACAACCAAGACATTTACTACAAGCACCGGCGAGGAATCACCGCCTCGAACCTGAGCGGGGTCTGTGAGATCCAAATGCTCCGCCGCGACGCGAAGCCGTTTTGGGCCGAGATGAAATCGATCCTGGTCGCGGCCGATGACGAAGCTGAGGCTCAGTTGCTCACGGTCGTCACCGACATCAGCGAGGGCAAACGTTTAGAACTGGCGTTGCGCGGGAGTGAACAGCATTATCGGGCGATTGCGGGCGTTGCGCCGGTGGGCATTTTCCATTCCGACGCCGCTGGTGGTGTCACCTTCGTCAATGAAAAATGGTGCCAATTGGGTGGCATATCTTCTGAAGCCGCGATGGGGAATGGTTGGAAGGAAGCCATCCATCCCGATGATCTCGATGAAGTTAGCGCCCAATGGTATCGATCAGTCCGAACCAAAAAGCGCTTTGAAAGTGAACACCGATATGTGGACGCCGAAGGCGCGACGACTTGGTGCTTCGTGCAGTCCCTGCCGGTATTAAGCGAAGCCGGCGAAATAGTTGGGCATGTCGGTGCGTTGACGGATATTACCGAGCGCAAGCAAGCCGAAGAGCAGCTCCGCCAAGCTCAGAAAATGGAGGCCGTGGGCCAGCTTACCGGCGGCCTAGCCCATGATTTCAATAATCTGCTCGCCATCATCATGGGCAACTCGGAGTTGCTCCTCGAAAGGCCGGAGACTGAGGGCAGGCTGCTCCAACCAATCATTCGGGCGGCTGAGCGTGGAGCCAAATTGACCCACCAATTGCTCGCCTTCTCGCGCAAGCAGACGCTTGAGCCCCGGGCGATAGATCTCGGCCCGTTGATCGACGAGATGGGCCAGATGCTGCGCCGGACCCTGGGTGAGCAAATCGAGATGACGATCACGCCCGAGCCCGGCCTTTGGCAGGTCCTGGCCGACCCGAGCCAAGTCGAGAACGCCCTCTTGAATCTAGCGCTGAACGCGCGCCGCGCGATGACTGAGGGCGGCAGTTTGCGTATCGAGAGCAGCAACGTGACCTTGGACGAGGAATACGCGGCCTCGCGTTTGGAAGTCATACCGGGGGATTTTGTTCAGATCACGGTCAGCGACACCGGGTCGGGCATGTCTGCGGAGGTTCTGGCGCGGGCTCTGGAGCCGTTCTTCACCACTAAGAAGGTTGGCGAGGGTAGCGGGCTCGGCTTGCCCATGGTCTACGGCTTCGCCAAACAATCGAGAGGTGATTTGGCAATCATGAGTGAGGAGGGCCAGGGAACAACGGTCAGTCTTTACCTGCCACGCACCGCTAAAGTGACGGATCGAGCGCAGCTTGACGGAAAAACCGAAACGCCACTTGGCCACGGCGAAACCGTTCTGGTCGTCGAAGATGAAGCGGATGTCCGCGTGCTCGTCGAAGCGGTGCTTGTCTCCCTCGGATACCGGGCGCTGATGGCAAAGGATGGCCGAGAGGGGTTAGCGGCCCTGGACAACGAGCCGACGATCGACCTGTTGTTATCCGACGTCGTGCTCCCCGGCGGGATGAGCGGACCCGATCTGGCAGTCGAGGCGAAGAGCCGTTCCGCTGGACTCAAAGTCCTCTTCATGTCGGGCTATGCGGAGAGCATGTTCGAGCACGCCAGCTCACTTGTCGGGGGCCTCGGTCTCCTACACAAGCCCTTCCGAAGGCTTGAATTGGCGCAAAAGGTGCGCGCCGCATTGGAGTCAGCTCCGAACTAAATCGCATCACATTTTAGGCCGAACAACCGCCCCGGTCATCGCCTCACTCCGGCGATGACGCGAGCGCACAATAAAATCCCGCCTAAATGACAAGCGAGCATGTTGCGCCAGTATGAGAAAGCAAGCTCTCCAAGCGCGATGATTTAAAGACATCGGCAACGCTAACAAATTTGTCCACGCGGCCTAATTTATAGACAGCATCTTCAAATGCTTTGGCGAGCCAATGGGTCGCGCGATCTACGCATAGAGTTTGCGCCCGCTTTCAAACCCCGATAGCCTGATCTCACAAATGGGGAAGGATCGTCATGCTGCGAGTTGGCATTGATACCGGAGGCACCAATACTGATCTCGTCGCGATCGACGAGCAGGGCGGCATCGTCATCTCCAAGCGGCCGAGTACCGTGGCGGCGCCCGAAATTGGTGTGCTCGATGCCTTCGACGGCTCCGGAATCGCGCCTGAAGATGTGCGTCATTTCGTCCTCGGAACGACTATCGCGACCAATGCACGCCTCCAGAGCACCGGTGCACGTGTTCTATATCTCGCGACTGAGGGGTTTCAGGACATCCCGCTGATCGGCAGCATCTCGCGCCCCTATGCCTATGACCTGAGTTGGCGAAAGCCCGATCCGGGCGTCGCGCGGCGCGATTGCATCGGTGTGTCGGAGCGCATTGATTACAAAGGCCGCGTCGTGACGGCGCTGACCCAAGCAGAGATCGCGCGGGTGCTCGACCAAGTAGAAGGCGCGCTCGACACGGATTGCTCGATAGCGGTCAATTTCCTGTTCAGCTATCGCAACACCGAACATGAGCGCGCGCTTGGCGCGGCCCTGCGCGCACGGTTTCCCAAGGTTCCGGTTTCGCTCTCTCATGAGGTTGCGCCGATCTGGCGCGAGTATCACCGCGCGACGACGACCATCCTCGCCGCCTCTGTAAGGCCGATGCTGCAGGGTTTCATCACCGATCTCGAACGCGAGCTCAGTGCGCGCGCGCTCGGGGCGCGGCTCGCGATTATGAAGTCGAATGGCGGGCAGATGCTGTCCGACCATGCGCCTGATCGTTCGGCAGAGATATTTCTGTCCGGCCTCGCGGGCGGTGTGATCGGCGGCCACTATTTTGCCGCGCTCGAAGGGTCCACGAACGCTGTCACGTTCGATATGGGCGGTACCAGTTGCGACGTCGGGGTGATCGAAGACGGCGACTATCGGTCGGTGCCGCAGATCACGCTTGATTGGGGCATCCACGTTGTCGCACCGCACATTGATTTTACAACAATCGGCGCGGGCGGCGGCTCGATTGCTCATGTCGGTCAGGATGGCCTGCTGAAGGTTGGACCGCAGAGCGCAGGCGCCGAGCCTGGCCCAGCATGCTATGGCAAGGGCGGCACAGAACCGACCGTGACCGACGCCAACGTGGTGCTCGGCCGCATCGATCCGGATTTCTTCCTCGGCGGTCGCGTGAAGCTTGATCGCAGCGCAGCGCGCACTGCTGTTGAGACGCTCGCTCGGGTGCTCGATCTTTCGCTCGAGGAAGCAGCGATCGCGATCATTGAAACTGTGAACGACAATATGGCGATCGCCGTCCGGCGGGTCACGATTGAGCGCGGATTAGACTACCGCGAATTCGACCTGATCGCCTTCGGCGGCGCCGGGCCATTGCACGGCACGGAGCTCGCCCGGTCGGTCGGTATGCGCCGCACCTTGGTGCCTCTTTATCCGGGGCTGTGCTCCGCTTTTGGCACCGTCGTCGCCGACGTTCGCGTTGAGAAGAGCGTCACTGTCAGTTTCCGCTCCGATAACATGGCGCTTTCCGACGTTGCCGATGCCTTCGCGGCGCTGGAGGCGCAGGCACTGCATGAGCTGCGCGAGGAAGGTTTCGATGGTGAAGCCGTGCTGTCCTTAAGCGCGTCGGCGCGATATCGGCTGCAAAGCCACGAGATCGATTTATCCGTGCTGCCGAGCGCACTTGCGGGTGACGTGAAGACGCTGATCGAGACGTTCCACGCTGAGCATGAGCGGCGCTTCGACTTCAAAACCCCCGGCAGCCCGGTCGAGATCGTCCGGCTTTCTGTGCTCGCCCTCGGTATTTCGGAGCCGCCGATACTGCCGGATTTGGCGCCCGGCGTGGCGCCTGAGGTTAGCGAAACACGCTCTGTTTGGTTCCGCGAGACAGGCTATGTGGAGACGCCGGTGGTGCAGCGCGACGTGCTCGGCGCGGGTGCGGTCATCGAAGGCCCGGCGGTTATTCTCGAAGAGGATTCGACGGTAATAGTGGCGCCCGGGGACCGTTTGATCGTCACCCAAAAAGGCGTTCTTGAGATATCGGCTACCGAGGAGAGCGGGCACGCGCCGGGGCGATACTACAAAGGCGGCGAACCCGATCTGATCACACTCAACGTCATCCGCAATCGGCTTGATGCGATCTGCGACGAGATGGATATGGAGGCGCTGCGCACGGCGCATTCGCCGCTGTTCAGCGAGTCCAAAGATTTCTCGTGCATGCTGTTTGACCGCGATCTCCAACTGATCTCGCAGGCACAGAACAATCCAGCGATCATTTGCGCCGGCCTCAGCACCGTGCCCTTCGTGGTCGAGGAACTCGGCGAAGCCTATTTCGAGCCTGGCGATGTGGTGGTGCACAACGATCCTTACCGTGGCGCCTGCCATATGCCAGAGCATATGCTTCTCGAAGGTATCTTCGTTGATAACGAGCTGGTCGGTTATGCCGCGATCATCGCCCATATCGCGGAGATCGGCGGCATGGTGCCGGGCTCCTTCGCGGTTACCGCCAGCGAGGTCTATCAGGAGGGTCTCAGGCTGCCGCCGATCAAGCTGATGAAGCGCGGCGAACATGTTGAAGAGCTGTGGAAGGTCATCCTCGCCAACCACCGGACGCCCGAGGCTACGTTTGGCGATTTTCACGCCATGCTCGCCAGCCTCAAAGTCGCCGCCCGCCGTATGCCCGAACTGATACGAACCTATGGCCTCGATACATTGCGCGCCTCCACCAAGGCGTTGAACGCAGCTTCCGAGCGCTGGATGCGCGAGCAAATCAAGGCCATTCCCGACGGAATCTATTCCTTCGATGACCGCTATGAGGACGATCCGCGACGTAACGTTCCGCACGTCTTTCGCGTCGACGTCAACGTTGAGGGCGATGAAATCGTCGTGGACTACAGCCGGTCGGATGATCAGGTCGATGCGGCGATCAACCTGACCTATGTGGCAACCGCCGCCGCGACCTATACCGGCATCCTGCAAAGTATCAACGTGCGCGATGTGCCGCTCAATCAGGGGGTGTTTCGCCCGATCAGCATGATTGCCCCGCCGGGCAGTATTCTTAACGTCAAGCATCCTGGAAGCTCTGTCGGCGGCAACTCAGATGGACAGCCGCGCGTTATCAATGCGATTTGGGGCGCGATGTCGCAGGCGTTGCCGGATCGCGCCTGCGCTGCCGATGGCGGCACGAATTGCCTTTTTCCGATGGGCGGCGTGCACCCGGAGACGGGCGAGTATTTTGCCCATCTTCATCTCGAAGGCGGTGGATGGGGTGCGCGCAAAGATCACGATGGCAACACCAACCTATTTTGCGCGCACGGCAGCACCATCGAGATTACGCCCATCGAGATTTTGGAGAGCCGATATCCGCTGCTTCATGTCGCCTGCGCATTGCGCGAGGATTCGGGCGGGCCGGGACGCAATCGCGGCGGCCTTTCCGTAATGCGGCGGTTCAAGGTTCAAGCACCCGAGCTGACCGTAAGCGCGCTCGCCGACCGTCACTTCGTTGGACCCTGGGGCCTCTTCGGCGGCCAGGAAGGTGGCCGCCAATCCTTTTTGATTAAACAGGCAGGCGATACCGAATTCCGCACGTTTTCTGAAGTATTCGGAGTTTCGAGCCCGACGAAGTTTGACAACATAACGGTGCGACAAGGCGACGAGCTGCTTTTTGAGGCGCCGGGCGGTGGCGGATATGGCGACCCTCTCGACCGTGCGCCCGCACGCGTTCTTGCCGACGTGCAAAACCGCAACGTCTCGCTGCAAACCGCTGAGGCGGCCTATGGTGTCATACTCCTCAGCCGGAACGGCACGTACGGTATAGATGAGCCTGCGACCGAAACGTTGCGAAGCCGGCGCCGCGAAACGGCGAAGGGCGAACCCACCTCGATCGGGCCGCCAGAATAACCGGTGGAATAGGGAAATTGCGATGGGCCACTGGGAAGAAATAGAGAAGCCTTGGTACGAGGTGAAGATCGTCAATTGTTCCCTCTGTGGGCGCATGATCGCTCGACATCTTTGGGTGGCCGACAAAGGCGAACGTCACGTCTTTTGTAGTGAGAAGTGTGAAGTTCGGTCGGAACGAATGGGCGCTGACCGAACGACCGGTTGATCACTCGCGCTTTGTCCGACAAAGCGTTGCAGTGATATTTTTACGGGAAATCAGGTTGATCTGCTGAAGCAGGCTTGGCGCCGCCCTGAAGGAGAAATCCGATCTGATAACGCAAGGCTTCGCCCAAGCTCATCCGTCGGCCAATGCATTATGACTGCTTAGCCGTCACGTTTGGCCGGTATTTCCAATGAACAGATCGGCGTCTGCCCGGAGGCGCTTGGTGGCGAGGCTGACAAAGGCGCGCGTTTTTGCGGGAGCGCGCCGGCCTTCGGGATGCACCAGGTGGATCGGCACGCGATGTTCGTCCGCCTTATGGAGTATCTCGACCAGTGTGCCTTCGATCAACGCCCTGGCCACCTGGTAGGAATACACGCGCGTTATTCCCCAACCCGCCAAAGCGGCGTCGATAGATGCTGGCATCGTGTTGACAGTAAGCGTCGGGTTGATTTTGACGGTCTGAATTTTGCCACCGCTGACGAACGGCCATTCAGGTGATCGGTTCAAAGGCAGCGGATGGATAATTTTGTGCTCGGTGAGCGCGTCCAGCGTTTCCGGGGCGCCATGTTTGGCAAGGTAACTTGGCGCCGCGACCATCATCCGCCGAACCTCTCCAACGCGCACCGCTGAAAGTGAAGAATCGGGTAATTCACCAATTCGCACGGCAACATCAAGTCCCTCTTCGACAAGATGTACGATCCGGTCAACGAAAAGCGTAAACGCTGAAACCGCGGGATAATCATCAAGATAGTCGCGCAGGATCGGCGCGACATAGAGGTGGCCGAACATCATCGGCCCGGTAACCCGTAAGACTCCGCGCGGTGACTGGTGCGCGCCCGCCGCCGAGGCTTCGGCTTCTTCGACTTCCTCCAATATACGTGTGGCATCCGACAGGAATAGCTGCCCGGCTTCAGTCAACGCAACCTTACGCGTCGTGCGCGTGAAAAGCCGGGCGCCAATTCTCGCCTCAAGGCTATTGACCAGACGTGTAACCGCCGCGGGGGACATGTTCAGCTTGCGCGCGGCCGCGTTAAACGCCCCGCTTTCAGCGGCTGCGACGAAGGTGGAGATCTCTCGGAATCGATCCATATTGTTTCGCTATCTGCAATAATCTCTTGTCAATTTCGCATATTCTGCATTTTAGCGAAAGTGTCACACTCCCATCACGTTTCCGGCGCTGATATCGGATCGCTGAAAAGGGAGAACAGAATGACCCATACGTTTGCAAAGACCGTCTTCGCATCCGTCGTTTGCGGGCGCCCCTCCCCCCACCGTTACTCCGTAGCTCAGCCAAGTTAGCCAACTCACGGGAAATGTTTCCCGAGGGCGTTACCGGAGCATTCATGCTTCAACCAACCAAAAGGAAATCAGCTATGTTCGCAAAGACCCTTCTTGCCGCAGCGGCGGTCTCGATGACCCTGATTGGCACCTCCGCCCGGGCAGAATCACCGGCCGACCTCAATGATCTTGAGATCGCCCATGTGGCCTATACGGCCGATTCAATTGATATCCGCTACGCCCATCTTGCCTTGGCGATCTCGAATAACCCCGCCATCCATAAGTTCGCGGATACCATGATTCGCGATCACAGCGCGGTCAACAAACAGGCTTTGGCATTGTTGAAAACACTCGGCGTTTCGGCAAAAGACAACTTTCTGAGCCAGCAACTCAATGGCGGCGCGGAGGATCTGATTACGGAAATGAGTCAGCTGCGCGGCGCGGCCTTTGATTCCCGCTATGCGCAAAACGAACTTGGCTATCATCAGGCCGTCAACGGGCTGGTCGAGGGCACCTTCATCCCCAACATCGAAAACCCCGATGTCAAAGAAATGTTCG
The DNA here is from genome assembly GCA_027624955.1 of Pseudomonadota bacterium. Taxonomy (NCBI): domain Bacteria; kingdom Pseudomonadati; phylum Pseudomonadota; species Pseudomonadota bacterium. The sequence goes on along the minus strand of JAQBTG010000031.1, from coordinate 25,533 downwards.
AGGAAGCCCTCTTGATCTTCAAGGCGCACGAACATCACGCCGAGATGATGGTCAAAGGACTGGCGAACTAATGGTTATGCCCAAAGGCGTAACACGCAGGGGCCTGATTGTGGCGGCGCTCGCCGCCACAATCGCCTTTCCTCCCTGGCTTGAAGGCGCGGCGGCGAGCGGTCAGCGAATTACCGTCGAAATTCAAAAGTTCAAATTCGCGCCCAAAATGCCTGTCGTAAAACCTGGCGACGTCATTGTTTGGATCAACAAAGACATCGTCGCCCATACGGCGACCGCAGATGACGGCAGCTGGGATTCAGACCTGATTGAACCTGGCGGTGAGTGGCAAATGGTGGTCAAGGCTGACACCTCTCGATCTTATTTTTGCCAGTTTCATCCGTCGATGAAGGCAAAACTCGAGATTGGGTCCTAAAGGATACTGTGGGTACTGCACCAAATCGCAGCCGCAAATATTGCTTCGGCGGTGATGTCTACGAGCGACAAATCTGAGCATATTTCTGGTGTCAAAGTCGCTTCCCTCTCGGTGCATTACCCACAGTTGATTTTGGCCACGCCGCCGACACAGACAAGATTCAACAATGTCTATGAACTATCCATTTTTGCCGACGGATTACGTATTTTTATGAGCCGTTGATCCCTTGGCAAAAGACCTATCGCCAACTGCTGAATTTTGAACCTGGCACGGCCATCGACAATCGCAATGGAAGCCGTTCCGAACAGGCGATCGACTGGAAGTGAACAAAAACCAGTCAGAAGTGAATGCGCTGTGGAAACTGTACTCAGACCCCCGGAAACGCGTAATCCTTGAGCTGCTCACGGAGGTTCAGCTTCGAGACCTTGCCCGTTGCCGTGTGCGGCAGCTCGTCGAGTATCACCATATCGTCCGGCAGCCACCATTTGGCGACCTTGTCTGACAGGAATTCCCGAACCTCTTCGAGCACCGGCGATTGGCCTTCAGCAGCGACCGCCACTAGCAGCGGCCGCTCATCCCATTTTGGGTGGGGCATGCCGATCACCGCGCATTCCTGGATGGCGGGATGGGCCATTGCGGCATTCTCCAGATCGATCGAACTGATCCATTCGCCGGCCGATTTGATGACGTCCTTGCTGCGGTCAACGATGTGCATGACGCCGTTTGCATCAAGGGTGCAGATGTCGCCGGTGCGGAACCAGCCATCTTCGGTGAAGGACTGCGCAGTCGCTTCTGCGTCGTTGAAATAGGCGCTCGCCGTCCACGGGCCGCGCACCAGCAATTCGCCGAATGCCTTGCCGTCCTCGGGCACGCGCTCGCCATTCTCGTCGACGATCTTCTTCTCAACGCCATAAATCGCTCGGCCCTGTTTGATTTTTTCCGCCCAGCGCTGTTCTTTCGGCAAGCTGTTCATGGCCGGCAGCAAAGTGCCGATTGTGCCGATGGGGCTGAGCTCGGTCATGCCCCAGGCATGGTGAATTTCAATGCCGTAGGTGTCCTCGTATGTCTCAATCATCGATGCCGGGAAAGCCGAGCCGCCGACAACTAGGGTCTTGAACGCTTGCGGCTTGCGCCCGCGCTTCTTCATTTCGCCGAGCAGCAGCAGCCATAGCGTCGGCACGCCCGCCGATTGGTCGACCTTCTCCTCGTCCATAAGGTCGAAGATCATATCGCCTTCATAGCGCGGCCCCGGCAGCACCAGCTTGGCGCCGGTCATGGCGCAGGCATAAGGCAGGCCCCAGGCGTTGACGTGAAACATCGGCACCAGAGCCAGATAGCTCGAATAGCTGGTCGGGCCGGCGCCGCCGCCGGCGCAAACAGCAAATGTGTGCAGCACGGTGGAGCGGTGGCTGTAGAGCACGCCCTTGGGATTGCCCGTCGTGCCGGAGGTGTAGCACAGCGACGATGCGGTGCGTTCATCGAATTCCGGCCAGGTATAATCCGCATCTTCCGCCGCCAGCAGGTCTTCGTAGCAGTGCACATTCGCAAGTTTCGTCTCGGGCATGTGCGCTTTGTCGGTCATGATCACATAGCCGGCGACCTTGGGCAGATGCGCCTCCAGCGCTTCCAACAGCGGCACGAAGGTCAAATCCATAAAGATGTATTTGTCTTCCGCATGGTTGATCACATAGACGACCTGCTCATGAAACAGTCGCGGATTGATGGTGTGGCAAATGGCTCCCATGCCGGAAACGCCAAAATAAAGCTCGAAATGGCGGTAGCCGTTCCAGGCAAGGGTAGCGATGCGGTCGCCTGCCACCACGCCGAGTCTCGTCAGCGCTTGGGCCAATTGTTTTGACCGGGTGTGCGAGTCAGCCATCGTGTAGCGGTGGATCGGTCCTTCGACCGAGCGCGAGACAATTTCCGATCCGGCATGATTGCGCGCGCCAAATTCCAACAGCGAGGAAATCAGCAACGGCCGATCCATTATCAATCCATCCATGCGCCTATCCCCCTATGGTCCATTTTTAGGCCAACCGTCCGTCAGTCGCCGTCAGCCTGTCGCATAGCCGATCGCCTTCAGGGCTCGTGTAATCTCGTCAAGCGCCGCCGGGTCGTCGATCGTCGCCGGGACTTTATGTGCTTCGCTGTCGGCAATTTTTTGCATTGTACCACGTAGGATTTTACCCGAGCGTGTTTTAGGCAGGGAATTGACGACGGTCGCCACCTTGAACGCAGCTACCGGCCCAATGCGCTCGCGCACCATGGCGACGACATCATTGACGATGTCCGCCGGGTCGCGGGCGACACCGCTATTGAGCACCAAAAAGCCGAGCGGCATTTGGCCCTTGAGCGCGTCGGCCACGCCGATCACCGCACATTCCGCGACGTCCGGATGCGCCAGCAACACTTCTTCCATCGCGCCGGTCGAAAGCCGATGTCCGGCGACATTGATGATATCGTCGGTGCGCGACATCACATAGACATAGCCGTCCGCATCGATAAAGCCGGCATCGGCGGTCTTGTAGTAGCCCGGAAATTCCTCGAGATAGGCTTCCACATAGCGCTCCTTGGCGTTCCACAGCGTCGGAAAGGTGCCGGGCGGCAACGGCAGTTTGATCACCAGAGCGCCGATATCACCGGCTTTCACTTCGTTGCAGGCATCGTCGACCACCCGCACATCCATGCCGGGAACCGGCTTGGTCGGCGAGCCTTCCTTGACTGGCAGTTGCTCAATGCCGATGCAATTGGCGCAGATCGACCAGCCGGTTTCGGTCTGCCACCAGTGATCGATCACCGGCACGCCAAGTTTGTTTTCGGCCCAATGAAGCGTATCCGGGTCGGTGCGCTCGCCGGCGAGAAAGAGAGTGCGGAAATTTGAAAGATCGTAATCGCCGATGCGCTTTCCTTGCGGGTCTTCTTTCTTGATGGCGCGGAAGGCGGTGGGCGCGGTGAACATCGCCGCTACCTTATGATCTGCAATCACCCGCCAAAAGGCGCCGGCATCTGGCGTGCCGACCGGCTTGCCTTCATAGAGGATGGAGATGTTGCCGTGCAGCAGCGGCGCATAGACGATATAGGAATGGCCGACCACCCAGCCAACGTCGGAGGCGGCCCAGAACGCCTCGCCAGGATCGACGCCGTAGATATTTTTCATCGTCCAATTGAGCGCCACCGCATGGCCGCCATTGTCGCGCACCACGCCCTTGGGCTGGCCCGTCGTGCCGGAGGTATAGAGAATGTACAAGGGATCGGTCGCCGCCACCGAGACGCAATCATGCGCCGTCGCGGCGGTCACGGCCTCGCGCCAATCTGCGTCGCGGCCCGCCGTCATCGCCGCTGTTTCCTGCGGGCGCTGCAAGATGATGCAGCTCGCCGGCTTGTGCGCGGCCAATTCGATGGCCTCGTCGAGGAGCGGTTTATAGGCGATCACACGCTTGCCTTCGATGCCGCAACTGGCGGAAACGACAACCTGCGGCGTGCAGTCATCGATGCGCACCGCCAGTTCATTGGCGGCAAATCCGCCGAACACCACCGAATGCACGGCGCCAAGGCGGGCGCAGGCGAGCATCGCAATCGCCGCCTCCGGCACCATCGGCATGTAGATGATCACCCGGTCGCCGCGGCCAACGCCACGTTCCGCCAGGGCGCCGGCGAACAGCGCCACCTCATCGCGCAGTTCGCGGTAGGTAAATGTGGTGACGCTTTCGGTGACCGGGGAATCATGGATCAGCGCCAACTGATCGCCGCGCCCGTTATCGACATGGCGGTCGAGCGCGTTATGGCAGGTATTGAGCATACCACCCGTGAACCAGCGGTAGAACGGCGCATCGCTATCGTCCAGGACCTTGTCCCACTTTTTGTCCCAATCGAGCGCTTCGGCGGCTTCCGCCCAAAAGCCCTCCGGGTCGCTCTGCGCGCGACCATACATTTGCTCGAATTTACCGCTCATGCCGGTTTTTCTCCCCTCACGGTTTCTTGTTCTGTCTTGCCTTCCACAAATGTATAAATATCAAGAAATAACGCAAACTTATCGGCTTCGAATTGGGAGTAGGGGTGATGGCGGCATTGAAGGTCGGAGTGATCGGCGCCGGCTGGTTCGGCGAAATCCATTGTAATGTGATTGCCGGAGCTCCTGGCCTCGAACTGGCGGCGTTGGCGGAGCAGGACCCAGCGCGCCGCGAAGAAATCGGCCGTCAATACAATGTTCCGGCGCTCTACACAGATTACCACGGCATCCTCGCCGATCCGGCTATCGATCTGGTGCATATCGTCACGCGCTGGGAAAACCATGCCGAGATCGCCACTGCCGCCTTGGCGGCGGGGAAGCATGTACTGCTTGAAAAACCGATGGCCCCGACCCTGGCGGAATGCGAACAAATTTGCCGGGCGGCGCGGCAGGCCAAAACCTATTTAATGGTCGGCCATGTCTGCCGCTTCAATCCGCGCTGCATTGCCGCCCAGAAGGAAATTTCCGCCGGAAGCATCGGTCGCGTGGTGTCCCTCAATGGCCGCCGCAACTTGCCCGCCGCCTGGGCCGAGGATGTGCTCAACAAAGTCAATCCGATAACGGACACTGCCGTTCACGACACCGATCTGATGCTTTGGTTCACCGGCGCCCCGGTCACCAGTGTCTACACCCAGACTGTGCGGGTGAATGATTATCTTCACCCCGATCTATTTCAAATCATGTACCGCTTCGAAAACGGCGCCACAGCTATCTACGAAAGCGCCTGGCTGGTGCCCGACGCCGCGCCGTGGCTAATCGATGAGCGCATGTCGATCATGGGCTCCGAGGGCTTCGTGCAGGTGCAGGACACATTCCCCAATCTTGGCGTCTGCACCGCGACCGGCTTTACCGGTCCCGATACCACCTATTGGCCGCGCGTCGATGGCGTCACCGGCGGTGCGCTCAGGGATGAGATCATGTATTTTGCCAACTGTGTGGCGATCGGCAAACGCCCCAGCGTCATCACGCCGGAAGATTCAATGGCGGCGATGAAGACCGTGTTGGCCGCGCAGGAATCCGCTGAGAGCGGCGAAATTGTTGTTCTCGATTGAATCTAGACGGTCACGCGTTCTCGCTTATAGGGCGTGCCTTCTACTGGTGTCGCATCGAACTCGCGCGCGTAGCGGTGGCCGGCATAAACCGCATGGGCAATTGTGGCCGGCGCCAGGGCATCGCCGATCCGGGTCAAGCTGCGCCATGGCACCTCACCGGCCTCGGCGCGGGTTTGCAATTCCTGCCACAGCCCGTCATTGGAAGTTCGCGAAGTCACCAGCACCACCGCCGCCGCGGCAAGCTCTGCTTCGGCGCCAGTGTAAACACAGGCATAGCGCACGTCGCCCTGCAACGCCACCAACTGCCGGTTGGCCAGGATGTTCACGCCCACTTCTAGCAGGCGGCGCTGAATAGCGTGCTGCTCGAGCGTGTTGTCTGTCCACGGTGAAACCTTTTCGTCCGGCATCATGAACGTGACATTGCGCCCGTCGCGCGCCAGTTTCTCGGCGATCAGTCCGGCCATGATATAACCGTCATCGTCATAAACCAGGACTGGCCCATCCACTAGCGTCTGCCCGGTCATGATATCGTCCGGCGTGTAAATCGTCGGCGCGGCATCGGTGATCGGCAGCGGCAGTCTTTGCCGCTGGCCGACGCCGTCGCGCCGCCAATGCGCACCCGTCGCCACCACGATATGCGGCGCGCCAAACGCGATGGCGTCTTCGGCGCCGAGTTCGCTGGCCAGGTAGGTTTCTACATTGGGCAATTTGTGAAATGCGGCGAGGCGGTGGTCAGCCACGCGCTGGTAAGAGGCCATGCCGGGCAGGCGGGATTCAAAGCGCACCCGTCCGCCGAGCGCCTCGCTCGCCTCGGCCAGCGTGACCGGATAGCCGCGCTGCCCAAGCGCGCGCGCGCATTCCAGGCCGGCCGGGCCCCCGCCGACAATCAGCACCTTGTCTTCGGAGGCACGTGGCGGGATGCGCTCGGGATGCCAGCCCTTGCGCCACTCTTCGCCCATCGTTGGGTTCTGTGTGCAGCGGATCGGCGTGTAGGTCCTATCGCCCGACACGCAGATATTGCAGCCGATGCACTCGCGGATATCTTCGATCCGCCCTTCTTCAATCTTTTTCGGCAGGAACGGATCGGCGATCGATGGTCGGGCCGCGCCGATGAAATCGAGCGCGCCCTTGGCAACCATTGCCGCCATGCGGTCGGGTGACGTGTAACGCCCGACACCCACCACCGGCTTCGATGTCAGGCTCTTGACGAAGGCGGTGTAGCCGTCCTGATAGCCTTCTTCGGCAAAGCGCGCGGTTTGCGAATCGTTCGACCAGTTGCTGATATTGACATCCCAGAGATCAGGCAGCTCGGCCAGCATGGCGATGATGTCGGGCGCTTCGCCCGCCGCTTCGATGCCGTCGGCGCCAAGCAGTTCATCGACTGCCAGGCGCACGGCGACGGCGCAGGTGTCGCCCACCGCCTCCTTGGTATCCTCGATCAACTCGCGCAATAGTCTGACTCGGTTTTCCAGCGAGCCGCCATATTCATCGCGCCTCTGATTGTAGCGCGGCAGGAGAAAATGCTGGGCCAGCGACAGGTCATGCCCGGCATAGACATAGACGATGTCATAGCCGGCGCGCTTGGCCAGAAGGGCGGAGGCGCGATGGCTCGCGCGCACGGCGCGGATGTCGCTTAGATCCATCGCCCGTGCCTGCAACGGTCCTGCCTTGATGAGCGACTGGGCGCTGGGCGCTAGCGGTGTCTCTCGGCTTTCCAAATTGGCGCAGGCAATTCCCTGCTGGCACAGTTCGATCGCTGCTAGCGAGCCATGTGCGTGCACGGCCTCGGTCATGCGCGCGTGATAGGGGATATCGCCTTCGTCCCACAGGCGGCCTTCGATCGACGGAGTGAAATCCGTGCCATGGTCGATGCTGACTTCTTCCGTCGAGACCACCGCCCAGCCACCCTCAGCTTTGGTCCCGCGCATGGCGGCCATGCCGCGCGGGAGGCGGTCGCCCATGCCGTTGCAATGCGGCACTTGGTAAAACCGGTTGCGCGCCGTGACCGGGCCGATTTTCACCGGCTCGAACAGGATGTCAAAAATGGGATCGCGTCCGCTCATGGTTTGCTCCTTTTGATATTAGCCTCTTAAATAACCCCGACGCGGCGGAATGGCGAACATGGAAAGAGCTTAAGGGATGAGCGAGAGCGGGCTGATATATTTATTGTGGAGCGACCTCGTCGGCATGACGCGAACCCGTGGTGTGCCGCTGCAAGATTTTGACAGGCGGCTGGAAAGCGGCCTGGGTTGGGCCTGCGCCGGCCAGGCGATGACGCCGTTCGAGCATCTCGCCGACAATCCTTGGGGGCCGGTGGACGAAGTGCGGCAAATCCCCGATCCCGAAACGCGCTTCGAAATCCCGGCCGACGGCGCGCATCCGGCGCTGCACGCCGTACTGTGCGATTCGCGTCCCGCCCCCGGCGAGGATTGGGGCGCTTGTGTCAGAAGTTTCTGCCGCAATGCCGTTGCCGACCTCAAGGCCGAGACCGGTCTCGATCTAATCGCTGCGTTCGAGCTGGAGTTTCTTCTGGAAGGGCCGGATTTAATCACCGAGGCGCCGTTTTCTTTTGCCGCTGCTTGCGCCCAGCACGGCCTTCTTACCTCGCTAGAAGAAATGTTGAGAGCTGCTGGTGTGGCGCCGGAAACCGTTGAGCCTGAATATGGCCGTGGCCAATATGAAATTAGCTGCAGCCCGCGGGCCGCTCTCAAGGCGGCGGATGCGGCGGTGATTTCATGCGAGATCACGCGCGAAGCGGCGCGCCGGCACTCCTTGCGTGCCAGCTTCTCGCCCAAGCCGACGCCTGATCATGTCGGCAATGGCTGCCATGTTCATCTCAGTCTGGCCGATGGCCAGGGCCGCAATGTGACCAGCGATCTCGCCGGCCCGCTCGGTCTTAGCGAGGTCGCGGCGCGTTTTTCGGCGGGAATTCTCACCCATATGGATGCGCTTCTCGCCATCCTCGCGCCGTCGCCGGTTTCCTATCACCGCCTCGGCCCGCATCATTGGAGCACCGGCTACCGCTGCATCGGTTTTCAGAATCGGGAAGCTGCGGTGCGCGTCATGCCCGGCATCTCGCGCGATCCTGAGACCGCAGCCAAAGGCTTTAATCTGGAAATTCGTGCCGTCGATTGCACCGCGTCGCCTTATTTGGCAATTGGCGTGCTGGCGCGGGCGGGTCTAGAAGGCATCCGCCGCAATCTCCCCTTACCGCCGGCGGCCGAGATCGATCCCGCCGATATGACTGACGCGGCGCGCGCGGAAGCCGGCATCACGGTGTTGCCGTCCGGTTTGGATGCAGCCCTGGAGGCGTTTAAAGCGGATGATGTGGTGCGCGCCTGGTTTTCCGACGAGCTTTATCAGAGCTTTCTCAGCGTCAAAAGCTGGGAGGCAGATTTCGCCAAAAACTGTGCGCCCGAGCAGCTTTTCGCGCGCTACCGCCATGCCTATTGAGCGCTGGCACCATGCCTAGTGAGCGCTAGCGCCGCCTCGCGGCATCAGCAAATCCTGCTGGGCGAGATGCAAATGGGTGTTCATACAGGCCACCGCGCTTTCCGGGTCACGCAAGCGAATCGCGTCGAACACATCGCGGTGGTGATCGTTATATTGGCGAATGCGCGGCGGCGTGAGAATCGCGCCCTTGATTGATTCCCAGCGGTCATGGGTGCGCACATGATTGATTTGCGCATACATCGTGATCATCAACGGATTGCGCGTGCCTTCGGCGATGCGCAGGTGAAAAATCTTGTCCCAATGGGAAAAATTTTCTCCGTCGCGCTCGGCACCTTCCATATGCACGAGGGCCTCTTCCAAGCCGGCGATGTCGCGGGCCGTCATGTTGCGCGCCGCGAGGCGGACCATTTGCGGCTCCAGCGCAAGGCGCACTTCGAGCAATTGTAGCGGGCTGGTGATTTCCGCAACATCGTCACGCTCGGCGCCCTCGTTCTCCGCCGGATAGGTCACATAGCTGCCGCTGCCGCGCTTGCGGGTGAGTAGCGCGCTTTGCTCCAACAGGCGAAGCGCTTCGCGCACGGTGCCCCGTGACACGCCATGCTCGGTGGCCAAATGCCGTTCGGCCGGCAATCTTTGTCCGTCATGGAAGGCGCCGTGCAATATCTGTTCTCTCAAGCGCGCCGCTAAGTTCGCCGGCGCACCGGCATATCCAACCCCGGAAGAGCCTGAATTCGCTTCCGCCGCGAGACTGCTCATGGCTGCACCTCCCGATCATCTGTAGTTAAAATTGGTAATACCAATATCGCGGTTATTTATCTTGCAAACAATGCGGGTGAACGCTTTAATTCGTCAAGATTCATAAATGGTCTGTGGGATTGGGAGGCCTTATGTTTGTTTCGCGGGCGCACTCCTGGATGTTTTTAGACCAATTTGAAAATTGGTACAAGAAGCAAAATTCCTGCTTTTCGGCGGGTCGCGCATGATTCCCGCCCACGTCAAATACCTCATCATCGGCGCCGGCATTCACGGCCTCAGCACCGCATATCATCTCGCGACCACGCTGAAGGCCAAAGGTCTGGGCAGCGGCGTAGATGTGCTGGTGGTCGACAAGGGCAGTATCGGTTCCGGTGCGTCGGGCATCGCCTGCGGCGTCATCCGCAACAATTATTTCCAGCCGGCGATGCGCGAATTGATGGCCGAATGTGTCGATGTTTGGGAGAGCGATCCCGAGGCGTATCATTATCACGCCGTCGGCTATATGCAGATCAGCCCGGAATCGATGCGCGCCGATGTGGCGCAGATCGCCGCCCAACAAGAGGCGATCGGCTATGAATCAGAATTTATCGAGGGCGCCGATGCGTGCCGCAAATATATGCGCGGCATCTTCAGCGATTGGCGCGCCGAAGGCATCACCTCGGTTCTGCATGAAAAGCGCGGCGGCTATGCCAACAACACCGCGTCGCTCTATGGACTGGCGGAAAAGGCCGAGGGCGCAGGCGTGCGTATTCTTTCCGGCACTGAGGTTTTAGGGCTGGTGAGCGCCAGCAGTTCCGGCGCCATCGCGGCGGTGGAGACGAGCAAGGGGCGCATTGGCGTCGATGAAGTGATCGTCGCGGTCGGCCCCTGGGTGCCGCGCATTTGGAGCATGCTCGATCTGCCAGACCATATCGACGTGAAGGACTTGCAGGGCGACATACACGCCGATGTGCCGATGTGGGTTTATTGGTGCCTGCAGGAAGGCACGCTCGGTGTTGAACCTGGCTTCGGCATGGCTGATGCCGGCAACATGCCGCCGGTCATTCATGTAGATACCGATGTGCCGCTCCGCTCCGACGTCGATGGCCGCGTTCTGGTCGAGGACATGTGGGGCATTTACTACAAACCGGATTTCAATTTCGGCGGCATTCAGGGCGGTGCCGCGCCCTATCTCGTTGAAACCCCGGCCGAGAGCATCGCGATTGATCCCTATGGGCCGGAGTCACCGGAATTCATCGTTGACGATCTGTTTGCCGAAACCTGGTGCTCGGCGCTGGCTTTTTGCCAGGAACGCTATGAAGGCCAGATCGGCAAATGGCGCAAAGAGCCGTCCGGCGGCATCGGCGCATTTACCGCTGATAGCTTCCCGGTGTTCGACCGCTTTCGCGAAAATTGCTACGTCATCGCGGATTCAAATCACGGCTATAAAATGATCGCCGTTGGCAAGCTCGTCGCCGCAGAACTTCTCGGCGCGCCCAGCGCTTTGTTGGAACCGTTCCGCTTCTCGCGCTTTGCCGAGGGCAAGCTGCACCCAGTTTCGAACAGCCCGTTCCCCTGGAGCTAACGTCGGAGGATATGACATGAACGATCTTGAAGCCCATGTTGCCAGGGAAGGCCGCGCTGAATTAATCCGCCAGGTTCGTCAGAAGATCGACGAGCTCGGCATCACCTATATCTATTATCAATTCGTCTCGGTCACCGGGCGGATCGTTGGCAAGGGTGTGCCGGCGGATCATTGGGAGCAGATTGCCGAACGCGGCTTTCAGCTTGTCTACGGCTCCACCGCCAATCTCTATCTCGATCGCGCCGGCGATTATATCGGTTACGGGCCGGAAGCTTCGGAACTCGTCGGCATGCCCGACCCCGAGACGTTCGCCCAGCTGCCGTGGGACAAACGGGTGGCGCGAGTCTTCTGCACCTGTTTCCGCAATCGCGAGGAGCGTGAGAATCCCGGCGGCCATTTGACTTCCGACTGCCGTGGCAATTTGCGCCTCATTCACCAGGAGTTTCAAGACAAGCACGGCCTGCAACTGCGCAGCGGGGTTGAGCCCGAAATGATGTGGTTAAAGCGCGGGCCGGACGGCAAATCGGACGGCGGCGTGACCAAGCCTAATTGCTATCACATCGACCAGTTCGAGGAGTTGCGACCGATCTTCATGCGCGTCATTGAATACAGCCAGGCAATGGGCCTCGACATGATTCAAGGCGACCATGAAGACGCGCCCGGCCAGCTCGAACTCAATTTCATGTTTGACGATGCGCTCCGCACCGCCGACCGACTGACCACCTACCGCCAAATCTGCGCCCAGGTGGCGCGCGAATTTGGCGTCATTGCCTGCTTCATGTCGAAACCCTTCGTCGGCGTCTCGGCGAGCGGCTGCCACCACAACATATCGCTGTGGCGCGGCGGCGCCGACCAGCTCAACGAACTTCATCAATCGCCGCTTCCCGGCATGGAAGATGTGTTCTCCTACGCCAAGGGCGGCGATAATTTGTTCCTGCCGGACCCGGCCTTCGACGACCGCAAACCCGGCCCGGTTGGGCTTAAATGCGTCGCCGGCGTGATCGAACATATTCAGGCGCTCACCGCGATCGGCTCGTCCACCGTCAATTCTTATCGGCGCCTCTGGGACACCGGTTTTTGGGCGCCGGTGTTCGCCGATTGGGGCTATCAGAACCGCACCTGCGCCTTGCGCATCTCCGCCCCCGGGCGCTTCGAATACCGCTCCGTCGATTCCATGGTGAACCCGTATCTGCTCGGCGGCGCTGTGCTCAAAGCGTTCGATGATGGCATCACCCGCGACCTCGATCCCGGCGAGCCGGAAGAGCGCAACATCTATCAGGCCATGGAAGCCGGCAAGCAAGTGACGCGCTTGCCGATGACGCTCGGCGATGCCCTGGATGCTCTGGCGGCGGACGAGGTCATCAAAAGCGCCATGCCCGGCGAAATGTACAAAGTCTACGAGCATTACAAGCGCGACGAATGGGCGCGCTTCAACGCCACAGTGACCGAGTGGGATCTGGATACGTATATGGATTGCCTGCCTTAGTGGATTCCGTCCACTGGCGTAACAAGGCGGCGGAGAAGAGGATTGAGAATATGTGTGGCATTGCAGGATTAATTCATCGCGACGGCAGCGCCGGGATCGGCTCAGAAATGACGTCGATGCTGCAAGCACTGAAACATCGCGGACCGGATTCAAGCGGCTTTGCGCTTTATGGCGAGCCCCGGGGCGACGATTACATGCTGCGCTTCAAGGTCGCGGAGCAGGAAGACATGGCGCGCGGCTTTGATATCCGTGATGAGGTGAAGAAACGCAAAGCCATGGTCGATGAACGCATCGAAAGTGGCGGCACGACCATCGTCGAGCAGGAGAACGTCACCGATTACGCCTTTCGCTACCGCCTCAGATTTTCCGACGGTGGGGCGGGCGATCAGCAAAATATGAAGCGCTTCGCCGATTACCTTGAGGATGTCGAAGGCGCCGAGATTCTTTCGATGGGCCGCGCCTTGGAGTTGGTCAAGGATTTGGGCGATGCCAGCCGGGTCAGCGATCAATATCATCTCGGCAGCTTCAAAGGCACCCACGCCATCGGCCATACCCGTATGGCGACCGAATCAGATGTCGATATCCGTTCGGCCCATCCTTATTGGGCGTACCCGTTCTCCGACGTCTCCGTGGTGCATAACGGCCAGCTCACCAATTATTGGGGCTTTCGCCGCGAAATGGAGCGCCGCGGCCACCGCTTCATGTCGAATTGCGATTCGGAATTGATCGCCGTTTATCTCGCCGACCGCATGGCCGATGGCATGCCGTTGAAGGAAGCAATGGACCTTTCTGTGAGCGAACTGGACGGCGTCTTTACCTATCTCGTCGCCACCGCTGACAGCCTCGGCATGGCCAAGGACACCATGGCCGCCAAGCCGATGGTGCTTTACGAGAGCGAAAACTTTATCGGCCTCGCCTCAGAAGAAGTGGCGATCCGCAGCATTTTTCCCGACGAAATTGACACCTGGGACCCGTATGAAGGGGAGGTCATGGTATGGCAGATCTAGAAGCCCAACATAAATCGCACGGCATGGGGCTGCATCAGGAGCAGCTTGCCGGGCGCACCCAGCAGGTCTTCTTCTCGCCGGCGGCAGAGGACAATTTCCTCTATCCGGAAAGTTTTGATGTCGATTACGACAACATCGCGGAATTCGACGCCGGTGAAATGGAAATCAGCGCCATTAATCTCAAGATCCGGGCGTTGATGCGGGCCGGACATGGCCATATCGTCGTTAAGAACCCGCTCGCCAAGCATTCGCTCGGCGTCGGTATTCTCAACCGGCTCAAGCTCGAATTCATAGGCAGCTTGGGCTATTTCGGCTGCGGTCTGATCGATGGCCCGAATGTACGGGTGCATGGCCGTGTCGGTTGGTCGTTCGCCGAAAACATGATGGCCGGCACGGCGGTGGTCGAGAAAAACGCCGGCTCGACCTTTGGCGCTGCAATTCGTGGTGGTGATCTCGTCTGCAAAGGCGATGTCGGCTCGCGAACCGGCATCGACCAGAAAGGCGGCACCATCATTGTCGGCGGGCGCTCTGGCGCCTTCTCCGGTTTCATGATGCAGCGCGGGCGGATGATTATCCTCGGCGACGCCGGCATCAATCTGGGCGATTCGATGTATGACGGTACCATCTATGTCGGCGGCAAGATCGCCTCCCTCGGCGTCGACGCCGTGCCCGGCGAAGTGAGCGAGTTGGAGGCTGATTGGCTGGAGCGCAAGCTCTCCGCGCATGGCCTATCCGCCCCCAACGGGGCGCGCAATTTACAGAAGATCGTCGCCGGCAAGAAGCTGTGGAATTACGACAATCTTGAGCCCACCGAAAAGAAAATCGTTCTCTAGAGGACAGGAAGCAAATCATGAGACGCAACCGCGAAGAGCGTAACAAATCCATTCTCGGCCAAAGTTTTGTTTTCACGCCTGAAGTGATCGACGATATTCACATCAAGGCCGAGCTTGGCCGCTACCGCATGCGCGGGCTGTCACTGTTCAAGAAAATCCCGTCTTGGGACGACCTCACCTTCTTGCCCGGCACCCTGACGCGTTTCGTCATCGAGGGTTACCGCGAGAAATGTGAAACCCGTACCATCATTGGCCCGCGCGCCAAGCGGCCGATCGAGATTGATATCCCGATCTACATCACCGGCATGAGTTTCGGCGCGCTTTCATATGAAGCGAAAACCGCGCTGGCGCGCGGCGCCACCATGGCGGGCACGGCAACCTGCTCAGGCGAGGGCGGCATGATCCCGGACGAGCGGCGCTATTCAGAAAAATGGTTTTATCAATGTATCCAGTCGCGTTACGGCTTCAACCCGCACCATCTGCGTCTGGCCGACGGCTGTGAATTTTTCATCGGCCAGGGCTGCAAAGTCGGCCTTGGCGGCCATCTGATGGGCCAGAAGGTGACCGATCAAGTGGCTGAGATGCGCTCGCTGCCGGCTGGCATCGATCAGCGTTCGCCGGCGCGCCATCCGGATTGGCTCGGCCCCGACGACCTCGCGCTCAAGATCGAAGAAATCCGCGAAGCGACAAACGGCGAGATCCCGATCCAGCTCAAGCTCGGCGCGGCGCGCGTGTACGACGATGTGCGTATGGCGGCCAAGACCAACCCCGACAGCATCTATATGGATGGTATGGAAGGCTCGACCGGCGCCGGCCCGCATGTCGCCACGGAGGAGACCGGTGTGCCCGGCATCGCCGCCATCCGCCAGGCCAGGAAGGCGCTCGATGATGTCGGCATGTCCGGCAAGATCACGCTGATCTATGCCGGCGGCATCCGCAACGGCACCGATGTCGCCAAGGCGATCGCGCTTGGCGCTGATGCCGTGGCGATCGGCCATTCGGCGATGATGGCGCTCAATTGCAACAAGGATATCCCCGAGGCCGATTATGAAAGCGAGATCGGTGTGGAGGCCGGCTACTGCTATCACTGCCATACCGGACGCTGCCCGGTCGGCGTGGCAACCCAGGATCCGGAATTGCGTAAGCGTCTCGACCCGGACGAGGCAGCCGAGCGGGTCTATAATTTTCTCCACACGCTCACCCTTGAGTGCCAAATGATGGCGCGCGCCTGCGGCAAAACCGATGTGCATTCGCTCGAGCCAGAGGATCTCGCCGCGCTCACCATGGAAGCCTCGGCGCTTGCAATGGTACCGCTCGCCGGCTCGCAACACACCGTCGGCCGACCCGACATGACGCGTTATTAGGAGGGAACCATGAGCGATCCCAAACAGGACATCGACCATTTCATCAAGACGAGCGGCCTCGACTCGGAGCGTGAAAAGGAAATCGGCCAGCACATCGGTTATCGCTACGATGTCAATTTGCTGCCCGACTATTCGCTGCTCACGCCGTTCCTGAAAAAATATATGGAGACCATGGGCTGGAGCGACCTGAACTGGCTTGAAGACGTCCATCTCGGCTATGAGGAAGGCCGCCCTGCGGTGTTCGATCGCAATATCAATGGCTGGGTTTCGGTGCCCGAGGATCTGGAATTGCCTGACAACCAGCAGGAACGCGATATGATCGCGCGGGAATTGCTGATTAAGTTTCAAATGTCGCCAAACCATCCGATGATTGAACTCAACAAGGCCTATCGTAAATTTTGATCGCCCTGAAAAGGCCCGCAAGGTTGCACCGCTAACGATGTCATATCCATGCCGCTCGGACTGATCAAATACGGCCTGTCGTCCGGCCATCCGGCGAAGCGCTTCCTCGCCGCCCAGCCGGAGCTTAAAACGAGTTACGATGTCATCATCATCGGCGGCGGCGGGCATGGCTTGGCGACCGCCTATAATCTGGCGCGCTATCACGGTATCCGTAATGTCGCGGTGTTTGAAAAGGGCTATATCGGCGGCGGCAATACCGGCCGCAATACCGCCATCATCCGCTCCAATTATCTCACCCCGGAAGGCGTGGCGTTTTATGAGGAATCGGTTTCTCTCTACCGCCAGTTAAGCCGCGAGCTTGATTACAACATCCTTTATTCCGAGCGCGGCCATTTCACCCTGGCGCATACCGATGCGGCGATGCGTACCTCGCGCTGGCGGGCCGAGGTGAACAAGCATCTCGGCGTCGATTCCGAATTGGTCTGCCGCGACGATCTCGCTCGCCTGATTCCGCAGCTCAATTTATCGGAGGATGTGCGCTATCCAATTCTGGGCGCGCTCTATCATCCGCCCGGCGCCATCGCGCGCCATGATGCGGTGGCCTGGGGTTATGCCGGGCGCGCCGCCGAAATGGGTGTGGAGATTCATCAAGGCACCACCGTCACTGATATCGAAATCACCGACGGACGGGTGACCGGCGTGATGACCGATCGCGGTCGCGTCGGGTGCGGCAAGGCAGTTCAGGCCGTCGCCGGCGCCAGCACCTTGATCGCCCGCATGGCTGGTCTCAAGCTGCCGATCCGCACCATTCCACTGCAAGCCTGCGTGTCGCAGCCGCTCAAGCCCTTCCTCGATCCGATCATCGTCTCCGGCAGCCTGCATGTGTACATCTCGCAGAGCGACCGCGGCGAGCTGGTGATGGGTGGCTCGACCGACCCGTACCCACGCTATCAAACCACTTCATCGCTCGATTTCATTGAGGGCCTCATGAGCCATGTGCTCGAATTGCTGCCTCATCTCTCGGATGTTCAGGTGATGCGGCAATGGGCGGGGATGACCGATATGACGCCTGATTTCGCCCCCATCATGGGCGAGACCGCGGTAGAAAATTATTACATCGACGCCGGTTGGGGCACCTGGGGTTTTAAGGCGACCCCGGTGTGTGGCAAGCGCATGGCGGAGATGGTGGCGACCGGCCGTGTGCCCGCCATGATCGCGCCGTTCCGTCTCACGCGCTTCGAGGATTTTGACTTGGTCGGCGAAAAAGGTGCTGCCTCGGTGGGGCACTGAGGGCCGTGAGGGCATGACATGAAACAACTGCATTGCCCGCTCAATGGCTGGCGCAACATCCAGGAATTTGCCCATGGCGGCGAAGTTGTGCAACAGCCCGACCCCAACCGCTGCAGCGACGCGGAATGGCTCGATTTCATCTTCATGCAGGAAAACAAAGCCGGCGTGGTGCGCGAATGGTGGTGCCATATCGCCACCGCCTATTGGTTCATCGCTGAGCGCGATACCGTCAAGGACGAGATCATCCGCACCTATGAAGCCAGCGAAATATTCAAGCAGCGCGTCGAGTTTTCGCGCCCTGAAGCACCAATGGATGAGACACCGAGCGCTGGAGGCGGCGCATGACGGAACGTCTCGGAAAACCGATGGGGAGTCGCATCGACCGCTCCGAGCCGGTTACCTTCCGCTTCGAAGGGCAGCAAGTTAGCGGTTATCGCGGCGATACCGTCGCCAGCGCGCTCTATGCCAACGGCGTCACAACGCTCTCGCGCTCGTTCAAATATCATCGTCCGCGCGGCGTGCTGTCTATGAGCGGCCAGGATTCGAATACCTTCGTGCGCATCGGGCAGAAGCCCAACTGTCTGGCCGACCGGCAGGCGATCGAGGCCGGCCTCGATGTCAAGGCGCAGAACTATTGGGGTTCGCTCGAAAATGACCGGCTCGCCATGCTGCGCCATCTCGGCCGCTTCATGCCCGTCGGGTTTTACTACAAAGCGTTTTACAAACCGCGCTGGGCGTGGCCGCTGTGGGCGAAGCTGATCCGCCGCGTCGCCGGGCTCGGCACGGTCGATCTTAAAACACCGCATGGCTATTACGATAAGCAATATCTGTTTTTCGACGTGACCGTGATCGGCGCTGGGCCGGCCGGCATGGCGGCGGCGCTTGAAGCTGCCGCGGCCGGCGCCAAGGTGCTTTTGGTTGATGAAAATCCAGAGATCGGCGGCGCCCTCACCTATGCTCGGTTCGATGGCACCGGCGCGGTGGGTGAATCCACTAGCGCCGATCTTATTGCGCAGGTCACCGCCGAGAGCCGTATCGAGGTGATGACCGATACCATGTGTACCGGTTGGTATGCCGATAACTGGCTCCCCCTGATCAAGGACAACCGCCTCTACAAACTGCGCGCCGGCGCGCTGGTCGTGGCGAGCGGTTGCTATGAGCAGCCGCTGATTTTTCATAACAATGATCTACCCGGCATCATGCTGGGCTCTGCCGCGCAACGCTTGATCCGCCTCTATGGCGTGAAGCCCGGCAACCGTGCCGTGGTGGCGACCGCCAGCCGTGATGGTTATGGCGTCGCCCTCGACCTGCTCGATGCCGGTATCGAGGTCGCCTGTGTGGTGGATGTGCGGGCCGATCCGCCGGAGGATGAAATCAGCACAGCGTTGATGCACCGCCATGTGCCGATTATCGCCGGCGCGACATTGCGCGAAGCCGTGCCCAACGCCAGCGGAAGCGGCGTCCGTGCGGCCAAAATTGCCCGCCTCGAGGGCGCCACGAAAGTGGCGACCCACCACGATGTTTTCGCCTGCGATTTGATCGCCATGTCGGGCTGCTATGCGCCGGCGTCGGCGCTGTTGCATCAGGCCGGCGGGCGGGTCAGCTTTGCCGATGACAGCGGCGCCTTCAGCGTCCATGATTTGCCGGTGCGCCTCTTCGCTGCCGGATCAGTGGCCGGCACGAACGCCCTGGAGAATGTGCTGGGCGATGGCAAAGCCGCGGGTCGACAGGCGGCCCGCGATGCCGGATTTACCGTCTCAGCGGCAAGCGAGCACAAACGGGTGGCCGAAGCGACAGCTTCCGCCTGGCCGATCATCGGCCATCCCAAGGGCATGGATTTCGTCGATCTTGATGAGGATTTGCAGGTTCACGATATCGAAAACGCGCTCACCGAAGGCTATCAGCATATCCAGCTTCTGAAGCGCTTCACCACCAACGGCATGGGGCCATCGCAAGGCCGCCACGCAACCTTGCCGGCGATCCGCCTAGCGGCGCGGCGCACCGGCGCCGGCCTCGATGAGACTGGCTCCACCACTTCGCGCCCGCCGATTGGCCCGTTGACTATGGGCCATCTGGCAGGCCGCAGCTTTGAGCCGGTGCGCTACACCGCCATGCATTTCCGCCATGTTGAACTCGGCGCCAAGATGATGCCGGCCGGCGCTTGGATGCGGCCCGAATATTACGGCGCGTCGCGTGATCGGGCGGCGAACATCGCCGCCGAGGCGTTGAACGTGCGCGAGAATGTAGGCATCATCGATGTTTCGACCCTGGGCGGGCTCGAAGTTCGCGGCCCCGACGCCGCCGAATTCCTCAACCGCATGTACACCTTCGCCTATCTTAAGCAGCCGGTTGGGCGCGCACGTTATGTGCTGATGACCGATGACATCGGCGTGGTCGTCGATGACGGCGTCGCCTGCCGATTGCATGACGACCATTTCTACGTCACCGCCACCACCTCGGGAGTCGATGGCGTTTACCGCACCATGCTGTGGTACAACGCGCAATGGCGTCTCAAGGTCGATATCACTCATGTCTCGGCGTCCTATGCCGGAGTGAACATCGCCGGCCCCAACAGCCGGGATGTTCTGCAAAAGCTCTGCGACGATGTCGATCTGTCGCCCGAGGCGTTCCCCTATATGGGCGCGCGTCGCGGCCATGTCGCCGGCATTCCGGCACTGTTCCTGCGCGTCGGGTTCGTTGGCGAACTGGGCTATGAGCTGCATGTGCCGGCGAGCCAGGGTGAGGCCCTGTGGGACGCGCTGATCGAGGCAGGCAAGGACGCTGGCATCCGACCGTTCGGCGTTGAGGCCCAGCGCCTCCTTCGCCTCGAAAAGGGCCACATCATCATTGGCCAGGATACCGACGGGCTGACCAACCCGCATGAAGCCGATATGACCTGGGCAATCTCGCGCAAAAAGCCGTATTTTGTCGGCATGCGCTCAGTCTCGATCCAAGAATCGGCCGGCATTAAACGCAAACTGGTCGGCTTCGAAATTGCCGACAGCGATGCCGCGTCGGAACCGAAAGAGTGTCATCTCGTCATTCGTGGCGGCACGATTACCGGCCGGGTCACCTCTATCGTGCGCTCGCCGAGTCTCGGCAAGATGATCGGATTGGCCTATGTCGCGCCTGATCAGTCTGAGCCCGACAGCAAATTCGATATCAAGATCGATAAGGGCCGGATGGTGCGCGCCACAGTGGTCAAGCTGCCGTTCTACGATCCCGACGGCGCACGGCAGGAGATGTAGCCATGGCGGTGTTGGCCAATGAGTGCATCCGGCGCAGTTTTCTCTACCGCGAACTGGAAAGCGCGGGCGCCGAATTCGAGGAGCTGAACGGCGCCGCCACCGCGATGCGTATTGGCGGTGATGCCGCGGCTGAAGCGGTTCAGGCGCGAAGCCTCGGTATCTGCGATCTCTCCGCTTTGCCACGCACCGGCTTCAAAGGGTGGAACATGGCCGCGTGGCTTACCGGCCAAGGTGCGGAAATGATCGAAGCAAGCAATCAGGTCACACCGCAGGCCGACGGCACGCGGATTGCCCGCCTGTCGCCTGGCGAGGCTCTGCTGCTCGGTGATTATCAGGGCTCTGGGCCGCTCATCGAAAAAACCGACGCCGCCTGGTCGATGGAAACTGCCGATGGCTGCTTTCATGTCCCGCGCGCTGACACCAATTGTTGGCTCGCTCTCAGTGGCAGTAATACCCCGGCGCTGTTCGCTAAAATATGCGCCGTCGATCTCCGCCCCGAGGTGGCGCCGGTGCACCGCGTCGTGCAAACCAATGTGGCACGCTTGAACGCAGTCATCATCCGCAGCACTATCGCCGAGGTGCCGGTTTTCGATCTTCTGAGCGATGTCGCTTCCGCCGTATATCTATGGCACGCACTGCTCGATGCCATGGGCGAATTCGGCGGCAAACCGATCGGCCTCGCGGCCTTGCAATCATTGAAGTAGAGCGGCCGCATAAGCAGCCGACGAATGGAAGGACTGAGAGAGATGGCGTCGAGTTCACAACATGCGAATCCCAAAAGCGATATCGATATCGCTCGCGTTGCCGACAAGCGGCCAATTCTGGAAATCGGCAAAGAGCGCCTCGGCATCGCGGCCGAGCATCTCGTACCCTATGGCCACGATAAGGCCAAAATCTCGCTCGACTATATTTCCTCGCTAAAAGAGAACCCCAACAGCAAGTTGATCTTGGTCACCGCCATCACGCCCACGCCCGCCGGCGAAGGCAAGACCACCACCACCGTCGGCCTCGGTGATGGCCTCAACCGCATCGGCAAAAACACACTGATCTGTTTGCGCGAGCCCAGCCTTGGGCCGTGTTTCGGCCTCAAGGGCGGAGCCGCTGGTGGCGGTTATGCTCAGGTTGTGCCGATGGAGGAAATCAATCTCCATTTCACCGGTGATTTTCACGCTATCGGCGCGGCCAACAATCTGCTCGCCGCGATGATCGACAATCACATTTACTGGGGCAATTCCGCTGAGATCGATCCACGCCGCGTCACCTGGCGCCGCGTCGTCGATATGAACGACCGGGCGTTGCGCTCAATCGTCTCATCGCTGGGCGGCGTCGCCAACGGCTTCCCGCGCGAGGACGGGTTTGATATTACCGTCGCGTCCGAAGTCATGGCGATCTTCTGCCTGGCGCGCAATCTTGAGGATTTGCGCGCCCGCCTCGGCAATATCGTCATCGGATACAAGCGCGACCGCACGCCGGTGCGCGCCCGCGAAGTCCAAGCCGAAGGCGCGATGACGACGCTGCTAAAAGACGCGCTGGCGCCCAATCTGGTGCAGACGTTGGAGAACAATCCGGCGCTCGTGCATGGCGGGCCGTTTGCCAATATCGCGCATGGCTGCAATTCCGTCCTGGCGACTCAGACGGCGATGAAAATTTCCGATTATGTGGTGACCGAAGCCGGCTTCGGCGCCGATCTTGGGGCCGAGAAATTTTTTGATATCAAATGCCGCAAGGCCGGCCTCGCGCCCGATTGCGTCGTGCTGGTGGCAACGATTAGAGCGCTCAAAATGCACGGCGGCGTCGCCAAAGGCGCGCTCGGCGAGGAGAATTTGCCGGCGCTTGAAAAAGGCATGGCCAATCTTGAACGCCATCTCAGCAATATCGCCAAATTCGGCGTACCCGTCGTGGTCGGTCTCAACCGCTTCTCGGCCGATAGTGAGGCCGAGCGCGCCCTGGTGCTGGAACACTGCAAGGCACTCGGTGTGCCGGCGGTGGAGAGCGATCATTGGGCATCGGGCGGTGCTGGTGCGGAGGATTTGGCGAACTGCGTGGTCGAGACCATCGCCAACAAGCCATCCAATTTTAAGCCGCTTTACGCTGACGAATTGCCGCTTTGGGACAAAGTCCGCACCGTCGCCCAAGAGGTTTACGGCGCCGACGGCATCATCGCCGATCAGAAGGTGCGCAACCAGTTCAAGGATTTGCAAGATGGCGGCTTCGGCCATTTCCCGGTCTGCATCGCCAAGACGCAATATAGCTTCTCCACCGATCCCAACCTCAAAGGCGCGCCCTCCGGCCATGTCGTGCCGGTCCGCGAAGTGCGCGTTTCTGCCGGCGCGGAATTCCTCGTCGTCGTCTGCGGCGATATCATGACCATGCCCGGCTTGCCCCGGGTGCCGGCGGCCAATAGCATCAATGTCGATGACAGCGGCAACATTGTTGGATTGTTCTGATATGGATCTTATTCTCCGCGGCGCGACACTCCCCGATGGGCGCACGGGCATCGACATCGCCGTCAAGCACGGCAAGATCGCGGCGCTTGAACCTGCGATCGGCGCAAATGCGGCCCGCGAGATAGACGTCACGGGCCGGCTGGTGACGCCGCCCTTCATCGATTCGCATTTCCATATGGATGCCACTCTTCTCTATGGCTATCCGCGCTACAATCAAAGCGGCACCCTGCTGGAAGGCATCCGCCTGTGGGCCGAACTCAAGCCCGACCTCAAACATGAGTGGTATGTTGAACGCGCGCTGGAATATTGTGATTGGGCCGTCGGGCGCGGCTTGTTGGCGATCCGCAGCCATGTCGATACCACCGATCCGACCCTCACTGGCGTGGCTGCGCTGGTCGAAGTGCGTGACAAGGTAAAAGACTATATCGATCTGCAGTTGGTCGGCTTTCCGCAGGACGGTTATCTGCGCTCGCCCGTCGGGGTGAAAAACATGGCCAAAGCGCTGGATATGGGTGTCGACGTGGTCGGCGGCATTCCCCATTTCGAGCGCACCATGGATGAGGGCTCTGAATCGGTCCGCCAGCTCTGCGCGTTAGCGGCCGAGCGTGGTCTCCGTGTCGATATACATTGCGACGAAACGGATGATCCCAATTCCCGCCATATCGAAACCCTGGCCGCCGAGACGGTGCGCCATGGTCTTCAGGGCCGCGTCACCGGATCGCATCTATCCTCCATGCATTCCATGGACAATTATTATGTCAGCAAGCTGATCCCGTTGATGGTGGAAGCTGATATTCAGGTCATCGCCAATCCCACCGCCAACATGCTGCTCATGGGCCGGCATGATACCTATCCCAAGCGCCGCGGCATGACGCGGGTGAAGGAATTGATGGCGGCCGGCCTCAACGTCTCGTTCGGCCAGGATTCGGTGATGGATCCGTTTGGTTCGATGAACACCGGCGATGTCCTCGATGTGGCGCACATGGCGGTGCATGTTGGGCATCTCTCTGGCCGTGACGAAATACGAGCGTGCTTTCAGGCCGTGACCGAAAATTCGGCACGCACTCTCGGATTGGAGGGCTACGGACTGGATGTTGGGTGCAACGCCGATATGGTGGTCCTGCAGGCGTCCGATCCGATCGAAGCGATCCGCCTGCGCCCGACTCGCCTGCATGTTATCCGGCGCGGCAAGGTGATCGCCGAAAGCCCGCCCCATACCGCCAAGCTCAACCTCCCCGGCCGCCCCGATAGCACAGAATTTATGCGCTCGACCGAACCGCCGGAGTGATTAGCTGAGGCCAGATTTCTTGCGCCGTTTACGGCAGAGAATGGCAAACACCAGGCCAGGCGCCGCGGCGATCGCCCAGGCCGGCGCGAGCAGGATAGGCACGATGATCTCACCCCATAGCCAAGGCGAGACGCTTTTCTCGATGACGCTGCCAAAGCCGACTAGGCTGTTGGCATGGATACGCGCCCACAACTCGCCGCCGGCGACCAGGTCGTAGCCCCCGCCCGATAGGGCGCCGAAGATTTCATAAGCGAACAGACCAAGTGCTGCGATCAACAAGATATTGGCAACAATGCGGCAAACGATCATTATCAAAACCCTGTAGCGCGACCGGGAATTGGCACCGCGCAAATTCCTATGGCAACAAGATAGCAGTAAATACATGCCAATATCTTGCGGCGCGCAAAAGAATTGCTATGTTGCGCGAGCCCGGAGGGGTGGCCGAGTGGTTTAAGGCGCACGCTTGGAAAGCGTGTGTGCGTTTACGCGTACCGCGGGTTCGAATCCCGCCCCCTCCGCCAATCGCCGTTACTATACATAAACTATTGAAAATAAAAGGATAAAATTTAGGCGAATTTTCTATAACCACACACGGTTACCACATACAATTGTTGGCTCCAGCGTCGATCAAGGCCGTGATGGTGTTTGGTATGCCGGGTTTTCACGTAGTTTCTTAGGAATTCTCTCGAATTTGTCAGCATTGGAATGTCCGCTATTTCAAACCGGAGCGCGCATATCTAAGTTGCGTATATATGTAAATCACAGCGGATAGGTAGGGTGTGATCGGTAGCGCAATTTAGCGCATTAATTCACATCAAATTACTGTATATAATTACCGAAAACACTGTCCGTCGTCATATAATTTGGAACAATCTACGGCCTGATCTAAAGGAGGATTTGGCCCACCTGG